>PWJP01000033.1 GCA_003559985.1 Saprospirales bacterium | reverse complement strand
GTGCTCCTTGATCCCTTCTACAACGGCAAGGCTCTCGCGGCCTGGATTAGGTCAGGAGATAGAGAATTATCCGCGGTACTAATTCACAGCGGGGGCATTCAAGCCTGGATCGGCCTCACACACCGTTCCGACAGCCCAATCATTGAGAAGCTCGGAGCCATTGCGGAGGAGAAACTGCGGGAGGTTTCTATATAACGGAATTTATTGCAGGAGGAAAAGATGAAATTTGTTTTAGTCAATGATTGTCAATGAATTACGAATTACGAATTATGAATTACGAATTTGGGGTTTTTGCCGAGAATTTCTTGGTTCAGTCTGAAATGGGAGAATAATGGGTGATTCGGTGTGTAGGATTTTGGTTTCGCGCAAAGCCGCGAAGCCGCAAAGAAAGGCGCCAAGAGGGGTACCGAAACATAACTCACCAGGAAATCCCCGGTAATCAATAATCCCTCCGAATTGATATACTTCTGGATTATGAAGGTTACGCCGCAAGCAGCCATCCGCCATGAACCAACAACCATCCGCCAATCGGGCCATCAGCCATCAACCATCGGCCAATAACCACTCAAAACCTCTCCCATCCCTGATTCTGAATGAAAATATCGACCACAATGGGGTAGTACTTCAATTCCAGTTTCCGGACCTTTTTTTCGATGGAATTTGGATCCTCTCCGGGTTTAATAGGTACTGATTTCTGGAAAATCCCCCTGCCCCTGTCGTACTCTTTATTTACCAGGTGGATGCTGATACCCGACCTGTCGCATTTGGCTTCGCTGACTGCGCGGTGTACATTTTGACCGTACATGCCCTTGCCACCAAAATCGGGTAATAGCGCGGGGTGGATGTTGAGGATGCGGTTGGGGTAATTTTTCAGGAGGTTTTCCGGTATTTTTCTCAAAAAACCCGCCAGGATGATGAGGCCTGTTTGGTGACGCTGCAAAATGTCCACCAATTTATCTGACTTCAATTCTGAATTGGGAATCAGAGTGACGGGAATGTCGTGCTTTTTTCCCCTTTCAAAAATGCCGCTTTTTTCATTGTTTGTGACAAAGAGATTGACCCTTGCTTTATCCGATTCGTTGAAGTAATAAGCCAGTGCAGTGGCATTGGAGCCATTACCGGATGCAAAAACGGCAATATTTGTCATGGTTAGCCGGCTTGTCTGATCAGGACCTCAGCGGTCGATAGTTATTGATGTTGGAGGGGTCGATCCGGGAGAGAATCTGATAAACGGCATTGCGTTCCTCCCGTGGGGCCTTGCTGAAAATTTCAACAATTTCAGAGCCTTTGGACCGGGTGAAAATCTGTACGATCATGCTGTTGGGATAGGCTCTGTGAACCTCTTCTATAGTTTGAAGTGCTCCCAAAATGGCGGCCCTGCATTCCTCTGTGTCCTTGTGGCAGACATCCAGTCCCTTTCTGTGGTAGTCATAAATGGCTTCGCGGAGTGGAATCACCCTGGGGTTTAAAAGATTTTCGACAATCCAGTAGCGGTTGCGATTGCCGTCCATTGCGCGCCATCCACCAAAGTTTTCAGCTTCGGAAGACGGTACGGAATTTACCACGCTCTCAGCTCTTTTCAGGTAGCGTTCTCCACCCATCGGTACAAATGTTTCGTAGTCCAGCCCCAGAACCAGATAGCCGTAATAAGTAAGCAGGGCGGACAAATTGTCCAAATAGCTGTTGGGTGTTATTTGAAGGGTCTGGCCCTCGTTGTATATAAATTTGATGTCGCGGTCAAGATGGTTGAGGAGGGTGGTTTCGTAATCGCTGTTAAAAACCGGCCTGGTTGCCTGAACAGCAAGTTCCGCGGTATAATTATTGTTGTCCAGTTCTTCCTGAATGGTCAACTGAAAGGTCAGGTTGATGCGCTCCGCTGTTTCGTAAGTCATATCTGTAAATGACCTGTTGTTGAGAAAATCATTCAGGTCCGTTTCCAGGTTTCTGAATATTTGCGGGTCTGTTGCCTGAATTTGGGGTGTGGATACCCTAACCGAGGTATTGAATTCCTGGGACTGGATGAAAGGAGTCCAGAGGAATAAGAAAACGGTGCTCAAAAAAGCACTAAGGCTCAGAATACGGTTCATAATTTTCAGCGATAAAATTTACAATTTCTTCGGCAATTTGCGCCTTTGGTTTTAACTCTAAATACACACTCTTATTTTCCGAGATTAGCGATACTTTATTGGTGAGGTGGCCAAAACCGGCCCCTTCATCTGCCAGTGAGTTGAGCGCTATCGCGTCGAAGTTTTTCTCCCGGAGTTTTTTGATGGCATTTTCCTGTTCATTGTCTGTTTCGAGAGCAAATCCAAGGTGGAATTGACCGGCCCTTTTTCTTTTGCCGCAAATAGCTGCAATATCGGGATTTCGCTCGAATTCGATGGATAGATTATCCCGTCCGTCCTTTTTTATCTTTTTATCGCAGGCAGTCTTAGGCCTGTAATCTGAAACTGCTGCGGTAAATGCCGCAATGTCACAATTCTGGTGCAATTGACTGCAAATTTGCTCCATTTCTCTCGCAGTCTCAACAGAGTAGAGGCTTATGGATGGATTATCGGGTGGTGCAACTTTGAGAGGGCCATGTACCAGTTGTACCGCGGCACCGCTTCGGGCAAATGCGAGCGCCAGTTCGGTACCCATTCGCCCTGTGCTGTGATTGGTGATAAACCTCACAGGGTCTATTTTTTCCACGGTCGGCCCTGCCGTAACCAGCACTTTTTTTCCTTTAAAAATCTGACTGCGCTCAAAATGTCTGCAAATCAGCTTGAAAATTTCATCAGGTTCCGACATCCTTCCCGGCCCCACGAGTCCGCTCGCAAGCTCTCCATCTTCCACATCTATGAGGTCAACCCCGTCGCTTTGCAACAACTGCAAATTTCTCCGGGTACTGGGGTGCTTCCACATGTCGAGGTCCATTGCCGGTGCGATCAGACATTTGCAACGGGCGGAGAGGTAGGTTGCTAAAAGCATGTTATCAGCAATTCCGGAGGCCATTTTGGCAAGGGTAGTGGCGGTCACGGGCGCTATGATAAATAAATCTGCCCAAAGTCCCCACTCCACGTGGTCATTCCACTGGTCATCGTCTGTGATAGAGACGTGGACCGGGTTTCGGGACAGGGTAGAAAGAGTAACAGGTGAAATAAAGGAAGTAGCTGTAGGAGTCATCACCACCCGCATACTGGCTCCTGCTTTTACAAACAACCGGCACAGGTAAGCTGCTTTGTAGGCTGCAATGCTTCCGCAAATCCCCAGCAGGATTTTTTTTCCGGCCAATTCACCTGTATTTTGCCCTTCACTGGGATCCATAAGCCGCACTTGATGGGTTAAAAAGATGGATTGAGGTTAGTCATCCTCATCCCTGAAGCGATAATCCAATTCACCGTTCAGGTACTCGTTGATCGCAATTACGACCGGATTGGGGAGTTTTTCATAGAACTTGCTGATCTCTACCTGCTCCTTGTTTTCCTGTATCTCCTCTATTGTGTCAGGAGTAACAGCGAATTCCTCCAGTTTGGAGTGCAGCTCAGATTTCAAATCCTGAGACAGTTGATTGGCCCTTTTGGTAATTACGGCCAATGTTTCGAACATGTTTTTATTGCGGTCAACCAT
>PWJP01000018.1 GCA_003559985.1 Saprospirales bacterium | reverse complement strand
CAGGGCAGAGGAAGACAGCCAAAGCGAAACCGCCGAAAATGTGGCGAAGGTTACAGGGGAAGCACAGGGTGAAAATCAGCCTTCCAAACAGGACGAGGAGCCTGAACCATCTTCAGCGGTTCAGGATGATGCTCCCGGAGAGGTTGCGCATAACGAATCGGAGGAGACTTCGGTGGAAAGTCGGGAGGAAGTGGAATCTGAATCGGTGGAAGCAAATAAAGGTGTGCAAAAGGAAGGCGAGGAAAGTCCGATCGAAGAGCTGGAAGCCGAAACTGAATCACCGGAAGGGGAAGTGGCTGAAGATTCCATTTCAGATGGGGAAAGAGCCGAAGAAGCTGAAGGAGAAGTGCAGTTGGAGGAAGATTCGGTTGATGATGAGGCCGGAGTTGCCCTCGAATACGTTCAGGAGGAAAGCGATGCCGGAGAAATGGAGGAGGTTCAAAAAGAAGTTGTTGAGCCTCAAACCACCGTGGAAGCTGATTCAGAGGCTGATGAAACCGGGGCCGGGGAGCAGGGTAGGGATATGAATGAATTTATGGTGCGTCCCGCTGTTGATGACTTTGAAAATAAGACAGGGGTAGATGAGCCGAAGTCCGATTTTGTAAAATGGCTCAGGGCTCCAAAAGGAGGTGTCAAAAGACCCGGAGGTGAGGAAGACGGATCGGCCGGCATAAAAAGTATTGAAGAAAGCAATGAGTCGGAAAATTTTTCAGAAAAAGGTGCGGATGAAAATAAGGAGGTCGAGTCAGATACCACCGAGCAAAAAAAAGACGTTAGAAAGCGCGGGGATACTGAGCTCAAGCCCGATATCGCTTCCGAAACGCTTGCTGAGTTGCTCGCCTCTCAGGGACATATTAAAGAAGCCAATGAAATGTATCGGAAGTTGAGTTTGTTATATCCGGAAAAAAGTAGTTACTTTGCGTCCAAAATCAGAAAGACTTAAATTTTTAATGATATGTTGGTAGGATTGACAATTTTAATAGCACTGATTTGCGTGCTGCTCACTTTGGTGGTTTTGATTCAAAACCCCAAGGGTGGAGGAGTGGATTCCACATTCGGAGGCCAGAGTGCCAACCAAATGTTTGGTGCTGCCAAATCCACTGATTTCGTGGAAAAACTAACCTGGGGATTGGCCATAATTCTTTTTGGCCTCTGTTTTCTGGCAACCTTCTTTGTCAGCCCCGGAGCTGTAATGTAAGATAATTTACCAAAACCGATGTTTACGAAAGGCCTGGCGCATTATACCGCCGGGCCTTTTGTCATTTTGACAATGTTGTAACCATATATATGGTGGTTTTTGGCAGTGAGAGGTGCAATTTTGGCAGAATACCAGCATTGGCACAGCTTGTGATAGTTACCGCATGTATGTTTAAAATCTTATCTGTTTAACCTAAGTAAAATCATATCGAATTATGAAGCCTATCAGTGATAGAGTAGTTGTGAAACCCTCTCCTGCTGAGGAGAAAACAAAGGGTGGTATTATCATTCCGGACACCGCCAAAGAAAAGCCTCAAAAGGGTGAGGTAGTGGCCGTCGGTCCCGGCAAAGATGGAAACCTCATGACCGTTCAAAAAGGAGATGTAGTTCTCTACGGAAAATACTCCGGTCAGGAAATTAATTTTGAGGGCGAAGATTACCTCATTATGAGAGAGGACGATATTCTGGTTATCCTCTGATCTTTCCGATAACCTCAACCAGTATTATTTATTTCACCAATTAAAAACATGCAAATAACATGGCAAAAAAAATAAGTTTTGACGCGAATGCAAGAGACGGACTGATCAAAGGTATCGACTCACTTGCCAACGCCGTAAAAGTAACGCTCGGCCCCAAAGGTCGCAATGTAGTAATCGAAAAGTCTTTTGGCGCACCCCAGATCACCAAGGACGGTGTAACGGTGGCCAAAGAAATCGAATTGGAAGAACCCATCGAAAACATGGGCGCTCAGATGGTTAAGGAAGTCGCTTCTAAAACCGCTGATATCGCCGGTGACGGAACCACTACCGCCACGGTTTTGGCCCAGGCTATGGTTCGCGCCGGTATGAAAAACGTTGTTGCAGGTGCCAATCCCATGGACCTGAAGCGCGGTATCGACAAGGCCATCAAAGTGGTCATTGACAACATCAAGGAACAGAGCGAAATTATTGGAGATGATTTTGAGAAGATTCGCCAGGTGGCTTCTATCTCTGCCAACAACGATGGGGAGATCGGTAAGTTGATCGCCGATGCGATGAAGCGCGTCTCTAAAGACGGTGTAATTACGGTAGAAGAGGCAAAGGGTACGGAGACCTACGTGGACGAAGTGCTCGGTATGCAGTTCGACCGCGGTTACCTCTCTCCCTACTTTGTGACGGACAGTGAAAATATGGTTTCTGAGTACGAAGATCCATATATCCTGATCCACGACAAAAAAATCTCCAATATGAACGACATTGTTCCTGTTTTGGAGAAGGTGATGAATGCGGGCAAGCCACTATTGATCATTTCCGAGGATATTGAGAGCCAGGCACTGGGTGTGTTGGTTGTTAACAGACTCAGAGCCCAGTTGAAGGTGGTAGCCGTGAAGGCCCCCGGATTTGGTGACCGTAGAAAGGCAATGCTCGAGGATATTGCAATCCTTACAGGTGGTACGGTAATATCAGAAGAAAAGGGATACAAGCTCGAAAATGTAGAGCTGGATCACCTCGGTTCTGCGGAGAAGATCAGCGTTGACAAGGACAACACGACCATCGTCAACGGAAGAGGCGACAACGATTTGATCGAAGCCAGAATCAACCAGATCAAGCAGCAAATTGATTCTACCACTTCTGATTACGACAAGGAGAAGTTGCAGGAAAGACTGGCCAAGCTCGCAGGTGGGGTGGCTGTTCTTTACGTAGGTGCTCCTACCGAAGTGGAGATGAAAGAGAAGAAGGACAGGGTTGATGATGCCCTTCATGCTACTCGCGCCGCGGTAGAAGAGGGAATCGTAGTAGGTGGAGGTGTGACTTTCGTCCGCGCCATCAGCGCCCTCGAAAACCTGGAAGGCGATAACGCCGATCAAAATATCGGTATTACCATCGTCAAAAAGGCGCTGGAAGAGCCCTCCAGAATTATTGCATCCAATGCCGGACAGGAAGCTTCAGTGGTATTTAATGCCATTAGAGACGGCAAGGGAGGATTTGGTTACAACGCCCGCACGGGTGAGTTTGAAGACTTGCTCAAAGCCGGTGTGATCGATCCGACCAAAGTGGCGCGAATCGCCATTGAAAATGCAGCCTCAATTGCCTCCATGGTACTCACTACGGAATGCGTGATTAACGATATTCCTGAGGAGAATGATGGTGGAGGTGCACCGGGTGCAGGAATGGGTGGCGGAATGCCAGGCATGATGTAAAATCCTGCAAAATGCCCTTTCTGAGGGTTATGTGAACAAATTGTAAAGCCCGGTTGGATATCCAGCCGGGCTTTTTTAAAGCACTCAACTCCGCAATTTATTGTATCTGGGCCTCAAGCCAATTTGGATTTATTAAGCCTGGTTACTTTGGAGGAGTGTTTTATTCTTCAATCCTTTTCATACTCCAAAGATAACGTAATTTTTTGATACACAAACAATCTATTCATTCATGTATCAAT
>PWJP01000120.1 GCA_003559985.1 Saprospirales bacterium | reverse complement strand
CAGTACTGGGAACCCGCCAAATGGGTTGCGAAGTTGCGCGAAAAGAAAACCGATGACAATCCCCTGCTTTTGTACACCAACCTGGCCACCGGGCACTCCGGTGCTGCGGGTAGATTTGAAAGGCACAGGGAATCAGCCAGGAATTACACCTTTTTACTCGATCTGGCCGATCGGATTGATTAGGTGGCGGTTATATGAAATGCAGAAGTTTCTCATTTTCTGTAAATACGTACGGCCGTGCGTATTGTAACCCATCAACTCTGGATCCCGGAATCCGTCGATACGCAATGCTTTCCGTCTCTAATGCTCCTAAATATTATTGATTATACACTAATAGAAAATTCCTTGTCAGCCCCTAAACTTAAGGTTCTGAAAAGGGTTTTTGTGCATGGATTCAGTGAGTCAATTAGTGGATTCCGTGTTTTTGGTTGAATATCTACCTCCCATAAATTCCATCAACCAGTTTCAGATAAATAATAGGTGGGGATGTTTTTATACCTAACTCTAATGCATTTAAAGATATTTTTTCCGGCCTTTATGAATTTGGCGTTAAGAAAAATTGGTTTATCACCGTTAAGAAAGTTGTCAGTGTCTGAAGTTCATAGGAATTCGACAAAAAGATTCGGAGAGTCAATAGCAACAAACGGTAAAAGCCGTGATTCTTCCCTTAGTATTGTTGCTTTGTAAATTCCTATGAACAAGTTTGACAACTTTTAGGTGAGGGGCCGATTTTTTAGT
The DNA here is from genome assembly GCA_003559985.1 of Saprospirales bacterium. Classification (GTDB taxonomy): domain Bacteria; phylum Bacteroidota; class Bacteroidia; order Chitinophagales; family Saprospiraceae; genus PWJY01. Next base: position 2,881 of record PWJP01000120.1, on the reverse strand, counting down.
CAAATTCATACGGGGCCTTGATTTTTTTGTTACTTTTTGTATCAAGACAAAAAGTAATAGGGATTGAATTACAATCGGTTACTATTGACTCAGTGACAAACTATGATTAGAATTTCTAAAGCTTTCATGGGCCAGCAATTATGGGAATTTATCAGGCATACCCGGTGTCTTAAACCGGTATTGTAAATTCTTTTTGCCTTTTTTGCAGCATTTTATACATATAATCCCCCGGATTCTATTTCTTTGCAGTGTAAAAGCAGATGCCTGCATGCGGTTGTTGGTTCGAGAAAAAAATCACGGCTGCCGGAGGTACTGAATTGTAAAATAATCAATTTCCAGGCGCTCATTTTGGGTAGCGCCAGTGCAATGGTTAGAAATTTTCGTTCAAAATGTTGAGCAGGAGAATAGTACGAGTTAAAGTGATGCAATTGCTGTATAACCTTCAGGCCGATAAAGAGCTAAAGGCTTCAGACTTACAGGGGATTTACCGGAAGGGTGTCGATCAGACATATGATTTGTTTTTGTTTACCCTGTATGTGGTATTGAAAACAACCCGGATTGCCCTGGAGGAAGAAGAGCGACGCAAGGCCAAATTGCTGCCCAAAGACGAAGACCGGGATTTTACGCCCAAACTCTATCAGAATCCGCTCATTCAAGAGCTGGAGAATTCTGAGCATTTTACCGCGATAATCGAGAAGAAAAACTTTGCCGCTCTTGTCGATGGCGACCTCGTCAGACAGATTTACAGGAAATTTGCCAAGGAAGAGGTTTACAGGGAGTATGTCTATAGCGACTCTGGAGACAAGGAACACCGCAAGGCGCTGTTGGACTTGTTCAGATTTATGAGAAAGAGCGAGGTCTTTGAGGAGCTTTTGGAGAGCAATTTCAGCAATTGGGAGGACGATAAGTCGCTGGTAATCGGGGCGGTCAAAAAAGTGGTGAAAGCCCTTCCTGGACAGCCCGATGACTTTTTGAAGTCCCACTATCCCGACGAGGAAACCTGGAAGGACTTTGGAGAGCGACTTATGAAATTGACCATTGAGGAAGACAGCGAATTGAGGAAGACCATCAATCCTGCCCTAAAAAACTGGGACGAGGACAGACTCAATACGGTGGACAATATCCTAATCAAAATGGCCCTGTGTGAAATGCTTCACTTTCCCACCATTCCAACCACGGTCACAATAAATGAGTACATGGAAGTTTCCAAGGATTACAGCACTGCGAGGTCCAAGGATTTTCTCAATGGGATTTTAGATAAACTCGCGGGGGATTTGCGCGAAAAAGGCATGATTAAAAAAAAGGGCAGGGGGTTGAAAGACTGACCCGGCCCCATACCTGACATAAATAATGGAACAGCGAATTGTCATTTTTGATTTTGGATCTCAATATACCCAACTGATCGGGAGACGAATCCGGGAGTTGAATTACTACTGTGAAATTCACCCCTACACCAAAGAGATTGAACCGGGCCCGGATGTTAAAGCCATCGTGCTATCGGGTTCTCCTTTTTCCGTGCGGAATTCCAATGCCCCGGATTTTGACCTCGATCGCTATCTAGGCAAGGTCCCGCTACTTGGAATATGCTACGGCGCCCAATTAATTGCTCAGAAGCTTGGAGGAAAAGTGGAGCGCTCCAACAGCCGTGAATACGGCCGGGCGGTCCTGACCAATTTGCTCCCCGACCCATTGATGCAGGGCGTGGAAAGTGGAACCCAGGTATGGATGTCTCACGCGGATCATATTTTATCACTACCTCGTGGTTTTGAGACCATTTCCACCACGCAATCCATACCTGTCGCGGCATTTCGGGCGCATCCCGAGGCCGGAAAAGCACCGGTTTACGGTCTGCAATTTCACCCGGAAGTGACCCATACGGTTTCAGGAAGTACCCTGTTGAAGAATTTTATATCCCGCATTTCCGAAATGGAACCCAACTGGACCCCGGCCTCTTTTGTGGAGGAGACCGTGGAGTCGCTCCGAAACCAATTGGAGGGTGAACGCGTAGTGATGGGGCTGTCAGGCGGGGTTGATTCCTCTGTGGCCGCTACGCTGCTGCACAGGGCCATCGGGGACAGGCTGCACTGCATATTTGTCGATAATGGCCTGTTGAGGAAAAATGAATTTGAAGAGGTGCTGGAAGTATATAAGGACCGTGGATTGAACGTAAAGGGCGTGGATGCCCGCGATCAATTTTTGGATCCCCTTGCGGGAGTGTCCGATCCGGAGCAAAAACGCAAGGTCATAGGCCGGGTTTTTATAGAGGTTTTTCAGGCGGAAGCAGAAAAGCTGGACAATGTAAAATGGCTCGGTCAGGGTACCATTTATCCCGATGTAATTGAGTCCGTCTCTGTCCACGGCCCGTCTGTTACCATAAAATCTCACCACAATGTCGGAGGACTCCCCGAAGTGCTCAGCCTGAATATCGTAGAGCCCCTGCGCATGTTGTTTAAGGACGAGGTGAGAAAAGTGGGCGCGGAACTCGAACTGCCACCTGATTTGCTCGGCAGGCACCCATTTCCGGGTCCCGGACTGGCGATTCGAATACTGGGGCCGGTTACCCGTGAGAGGGTGGAAATGCTCCAAAAGGCAGACCATATTTTTATCGAAGGCTTGAGAAAATTCGGCCTTTATGATCAGGTTTGGCAGGCAGGTGCAATTTTACTACCCATACACTCCGTTGGTGTAATGGGTGATGAGCGAACCTACGAACAGGTAGTGGCTCTCCGCGCAGTGACCTCAGTAGATGGAATGACCGCCCAGTGGGCTGAATTGTCCTACGATTTTCTGGGCGATATCTCCACGGCTATTATCAACAATGTGAAAGGAATAAACAGGGTCGTATATGACATCAGCAGTAAACCACCGTCCACGATTGAAT
>PWJP01000166.1 GCA_003559985.1 Saprospirales bacterium | reverse complement strand
ACACTGAAGAACCGCTGGTATCTACCGATATTATAGGTAATACCCATTCCGCTGTATTCGATGCTTTGGTCACATCAAAGGTGGGCGAATTGTACAGAGTAATGGCCTGGTATGACAACGAGTACGCCTACGCCAAGCGTTCAGTAGAATTGATGGAGTACGTATGCTCTCTCTGACGAAAATTAGTATATTTACTGGGAATGGATAAGGCGATATGCAAACAGTTTTTCGCAAAGGAAAGTTGAGAGGGAAGGCGTGATTCGCCCAAAATCGTATTAACAACGCAATTGTGTTTCCGGGAAAAGGAAGCCTTTCATGGTGCCTTTTACAATCGCACCTTTTGATCGGAATGAAATTAGTGTTAATTTCGCATCTCCAAAAAGTAAAACGGACCGTGTCAGATACTCAGACAGTTAGACCATTTTCGTGCACCGAAAGGGGATTGGGCTTTTTGCACAGGGAATTAACCCATGTCGGTTCTCAAAGCCAATCCATCAGTCTGGCACCCAATGATATTCTGGTTGTTAATTCCCTCAAGGGCAGCGTGGATCTGGAGGTGGGTTACAGCCGAGCTTCACACAAGGTTGATGCGGGTCAATCACTGACTTTGTTTTATCCGATGGGGGAGTGGAAAGCTAATTTCCAACTAACCGGCGAGGAGGCAGAGGTGCTTTTTTTGCGGATTGATGTACTTGTGCTTCACAGTTTTTTGACGGGAGAATCCGGTGCCGGTTACAGGGAAGTTATGAAAGGCGGCTACTTCCCGGGAGGCAAGGGAAAATCGGCTGAAGTGATTACATTGCCACCGCAGGCAAGATTGGCCCTAATTCAAGTGGTTTCTCCTCCGGTGGGAATCAATTCCCTCAAAGCATGGACACGTGCCAAAGTCACCGAATTTTTTGCCCTTGCCCTGGATGGTAAAAAGGAGAAAAAAGCCGAATCCAAATGTCCTTTCCTACAACACGGAGAATTGTTCGAACACATGAAGGCATTCAGGGCCGAGCTAATAAGCACCATGGATGAGAACATGACCAAAGATTATGCCTCTAAACTTGGGATTTCTGCCCATGCCCTGAGGGAGGGTTTCAAACGCACCTTTGGTAAATCGGTCCGGGATTTTTGTCAGGAAATCCGTCTCGACCGCGCAATGGAGTTGCTGCAGACCACTGACTACAATGTGTCCGAGGTTGCCTATCAAATCGGTTACAGCAACCCCAGCCACTTTATCGCCGCTTTCAAAAAGCGTTTTGGAGATACGCCAGCAGTTTTCGCAGCCAAAAAACTCGGTGTTAAAACCAAATAGCACATCGTCCACAAACACATGAATTGTGAATAAAGATACCATTGTCGCGAGAAGCACCCCACCGGGAAAATCTGCCATCGCAGTAATACGCATCAGTGGCCCGGATGCTTTGGATATTGTCGCCAAACGATGTAATAAACCGCAACTGACCGAATTAAAATCCAGGGAATTGCTATTCGCGAGACTCTGGGACGATGCGAATGAATTGCTGGATGAAGTGGTATTGGCCTGTTTTCCTGGTCCTGCCTCTTACACGGGGGAAAACGTGGTAGAAATATCGTGCCACGGCTCTGAGTTTATCGTACAGCAGATTACCGAACAACTTGTCAGAGATGGTGCCAGACCAGCAGGCCCAGGTGAGTTTACTCTGCGGGCTTTTCTGAATGGAAAACTTGACCTGGCTCAAGCGGAAGCTGTTATCGATCTTATTGATTCCGAGACAAAGTCCCAGCACCAATTGGCTGTGGACCAAATGCGGGGCGGTTTTAGTAAAAAAATCGAATCATTGCGTGAAAAACTTATTCACTTTGCCAGTATGATCGAGTTGGAGCTGGATTTTGGAGAGGAGGATGTGGAATTTGCCGACCGGAAGGAACTCGGTAGTTTGGTGGAAGAAATAAACGCTTACATCGGCCGGCTACTAGATTCTTTTTCCATGGGAAATGCCATCAAAAAGGGAGTTTCCACTGTCATTGCAGGCCGTCCGAATGCCGGGAAATCCACCCTGTTAAATGCACTACTGGAGGAGGACAGGGCCATTGTTTCTGATATAGAGGGAACCACCCGGGATACCATAGAGGAAATTATTTATTTAGAGGGCGTCCCGTTCAGATTGATCGACACAGCTGGGATCAGGGAGGCTGGTGACACCATTGAAGAAATCGGTATTGAGAAAACAATGGCCAAAATTGCTGGATCGGCCATTCTAATCTACGTTTTTGATGTGAAAAATACCGTCCCGGAAGAAGTTCTGTCAGATATAGACAAAGTATCGGGACCAGATACGCAGGTCATTGCAGTGGCCAATAAGATGGACCTGGCCGGCGAGCAATTAATCCGGGCAAGCAATCGAAAAATCTCCCAAAAATCTATTTTCGTCCCACTTTCTGCAATCGACCAAACTGGTTTGGACGTACTCAAAGATGAGCTCCTTGGACAATTTAAGAAAATGAATAAGGGATTGACCGACACCGTGCTCCACAATACTAGACACTATCGCTCTCTGTTAAAAACACAGGAGGCCCTTGAAGCAGTTTTGGAGGGCCTGAAAAACAACATGCCCGCCGACCTCATTGCAATGGATATCCGTCACGCTATGAACTATCTGGGTGAAATACTGGGAAAGGGCATAACCTCAGAGGATTTGCTTGGGAATATCTTTTCCAGGTTTTGCATCGGAAAATAAAATGCCCTCAGGCTTGTCATTTTTTAGTAAAATCATTAAATTTGCGGAATATCATTTATTAAAAAAATTTGACATGAAGTACGTATTATTGGTTGTGTTTTCTTCCCTTTTGTTGATCTACTGTGCGGGACCTGTTGATGAACAGCCTACCTCTGTCGGTTCTGATGGATGGTTGAGGGGTGTAACCGATGAGAAATTTGAAATTGTTGCTGGGCAGTTTGGTGGTTTTGCCCGATCCATGATGGATGTCCATCACAGATATGTAGAAATGTACTGGGCAGGAGAGGATGAAAACTGGCAGTATGCGGAATACCAATTGGATGAGATGAGAAAGTCCATCGAGGATGGTTTTGAACGAAGACCGGCCAGAGCAGCTTCAGGTGAGCACTTCATGGATGTGGTTATTCCCGAAATGGCCAATGCCATCGCAGAGGAGGACAAGCAGATTTTTGACGAAGCATTTGAGCTGATGACTTTGCAGTGTAATTCTTGCCATGCAATGGAACAGGTCGCCTTTATTCAAATTCACAAACCAGAGGTTAGAACCGGTGCTGTAATGCGCAGATGATTTTTTTAATAAAATATTTCGGGCTGAAAATTAGTGAATTAGGACGATCTGGGGATGCACGTCAAAAAAGTATTACCCAAGTTACAAAAATATTGTACCTTTGCAATATGAGAAATGATTTGATGGGCAATTAGTTGTTTGATCGATCGTTTATATGATGTTTCCTGTAAGTAGGAAACTGCAGTTTGAAATTTAAATTTGTTTGTGATTACCCCATTTGGGGCTGGTTGTTTCGCCAATTGACGAAAATTAAGTTGGAGTACATAAGTTACCTACCATTTTACAACCCTTTATATCCTGCAAGTCTTTAAGTTGACAAACTCTCAACAGGTTTAGTATTTAGTTTTTTTTAATATTTAAAGTTTT
>PWJP01000031.1 GCA_003559985.1 Saprospirales bacterium | reverse complement strand
ATTGAATCCTCCGCGGCCTCAGCGTGAAATCCTATCTATATTTGGCTCCTCTCAGACCACATAGATTACGGAAAAACAATGAAGCAATGAATACTGCCTCGGCGACCTCTGCGTGAACCAAAATTCTACATAACGAATCACCCTAAATTCCCTCATTCCAGCAAGAAGGTTAGAATTCCCGGCCAAAACAAAAATTGTCCATTGTCAATTGTCAACAGTCCATTGTCAATTGTCCATTGTCCATTGTCCATTATCCATTAAATCAAACGCCGGGTTTTTACTAACTTTGATCATTGAAATCATCAATTGATTATTCACATGGCTCGACTTTCTACAATCGCAATTGCTGCTATCTGCATGATATTCGCTCATTTTCTCAATGGCCAGTCCCATCAGGTACCGGTTTACACCATAACCACCTTTCAGGAACCCCAGCCGGGCAGCGAGGGAATCAACGTCATTGATGGGGATCCAAATACCATTTATCATTCCCTTTGGGGGGAGGTGGGTATTCCCGACACCGTTGATGCTTACTTTACCGACCGGGTTCAGAGCGTAAACCGCATCGTTTATGTTCCGAGACAAAGTGGGTTCAATGGAGTTTGGGCCAATGTGGATGTGTATTATTCTACACAGGACAATCCTTCGGAATTTTTCCCGCTATCCGATAATCCCTTTGAATGGGATCGCGACAATGAGGATAAAATCATAGATTTGAACGAACCCATCGAAAACCCCGCTGTAATCCGCTTTGCGGTAAATGAAAGTTATTCCATGCATTCCAGTTGTGCTGAATTGCTTTTTTTCTCAGATGATGAGGTAGAACCGGCAGATGGATATGATTGTCAAATTCCAACAGCTGAGTTAAGCCCACCCCAGGACGGAGATATTCAGGCAACTATTTTTGAGGAGGGGTCCTGGGCTTCTTCTTATCAACCTGGTGAAAATATAGAGCGCTCTTTTGATGGTGACATTAACACCCTATACCATTCCTCTTGGACTGCCACCACTTTTCCGGTTACGCTAAATTATCGCCTGGATGGAGAAAGCCGGTTGGATTACATGCGCTATGTTCCCCGGATTTTTGGAACCAACGGCAATTTTGGGAATGTGGAAATTTACTACAACACCGCAGAAGAGGGGCCGGGAAGTGAATTTGTACATCTGATGGATTATGACTTCGGACAATCCGGTTTGCCCACTATTGTAGAATTCCCGGACAGCATAAAACCACTGAACATACGCATTGAAGTTTTGGACGGTGCCGGGGGATTTGCAAGTTGTGCACTATTGGAGTTTTACAGCCGGGCCGGAGGAGGTCAGGATGACCTGCCATACGCTGATATTTTCACAGATGAGTTATATGCCGAATTGCAAAGCCATGTTACTCAGGCCATCATCGACACCATAGATTCCGACTTTTACAGAACCCTTGCCCAATGTCTTTTCGACAGCGACTACAATCTCAGATACAGACTTCAATCCTACGAATCTTACCGCACGCTTAATTCCATAAGAAACGAGCTTAATATTGCTAACTACAATGCCTTTGAAAATCCTACCGGTATTGTTTTTGAAGAAGGAGAAAAGGCCGCTCTTTTTGCGAGAAATATTCCCCCGGGCAAGGCAGTGTATCTGCGAGTAAGGGATTTCGCCAACGAGGACAACCCGGTGGAAAGGGCTTACCAACTGGTCAATGGATTAAATGTGATCAATTTGGAGAATTCCGGTCTCGGATATATCAGCTATTTTGACGACGACCCCGATCTTCCTGATGTTGATGTGCACATAGTGTCCGGGAAAATAAATGGTTATTTCAACCTTGACGAATCCACCGACCAGGACTGGGTGGAATTACTCTCAGGCGAGAATTACTCGAAATTGGATATCAGGGGCAAATTCTCACATCTTATTTTTGACAAAGGAGCCCTGAAATTTGGCAGCCCTTTTGAAGGCAAAAGACTGATCACAATGTACGACTCAATAGTCAATCACCAGCGACTTATGCTGGGAATGTATAAATACCCCGAACGCAATGTGAAGAACAGGCAACTGGCCCTGAGTGGTTTTAGCGGCGGATGGTATGCCGGAGGCCTGGGAATACATCTTGATTTGACCTGGGGTGTAAATAGTGTCACCAATCCCGATCAACTTGGCCTATGGGGTATTGCTCATGAATTTGGTCATGTGAATCAAGTGAGACCTGGAATTACCTGGCATGGCACAGTGGAGGTAACCGTTAATATTTACTCCACCTGGGTAGATTACCACATGAATTATGGCGGTAATCCCTTTACCCGGTTGGAAAGTGAGGAGATTAGGCCGACCGGTGACCTGGATCCCGTTTCCGGCGGACGTATCAATGCGCATATTTACGACACCGGGATTCGGGAAAAAGCACTGAAAGAGGCAGAACCGTACGATGTCTTCAAGGTACTGGTTCCTTTCTGGCAATTGCAATTGTACTACCAACTCGGGGGAGCCGCGCGCAATGCCCCTGTCTTGAGTTTCGATGATCCCCCGGCGGACTATGATGGAGTGGATTACGCCAACTTTTATGCGAAAGTAGCTAAAATGGCAAGTGAATCCGACTTAAGTGACTTGAGCCCCGGTGAGCTCCAACTCAATTTTGTCAAAATGGTCTGCGATGCAGTAGAGGAAGACCTGACTGATTTTTTCATCCAAACCGGCTTCCTCCGTCCAATCAATACAGTTATCGATGATTACGGGGAGCGGGACTTCATTATCACTCAAGCCGAGGTCGATGAGGCCATAGACTACATAAAATCCCGGGGATACGACAAGCCGGTATCCCCCGTCCTACACTACATCAGTGCACACAGCCTGAACGCTTTCAAAAACCAATTAGAGATGACGGGTGAAAGTGGTGAAGGGGTCTCGTTGATAGCTGAGACAATAATCGTTGACCACGAGGTATGGCAAAATGCCGTAGCCTATGAAACTTACGACGAGGATGAAAATCTGATTCACGTCAGCATATCAGGGACCGGAGACCCCGGCAATCAAACTACTACAGTTCCCTTTCCACAAAATGCAGCGACAGTTTATGCCGTGGGTTTTGATGGAGAGAGAAAACGCGTTTATCCGGCCGAACCCACATCTGTGGAAAACCTCCAACCCATCCAAACTCTGACCATTAGTCCCAATCCGGTTGGAACAAATGATGTATTTGAGATAAAGATGGACGATGAAAGGGGAACTTTCCGGCTTGAGCTTTTCAGTACAGAGGGCAGACTCATTATGGCCCATCAGGGAGATATCGATCAGCTCAATGCACGCATGCAGCAGCAAGTAGAGCAAATGACCTCCGGCATGTATCTATTGCGTCTAAGAGATCAGGAGGGTGGATATTGGGAGGCCAAGGTGGTGAGGAAGTAGGTTTGTCAGTTATTTTATCGCTTATGAATTAACATCTCCGCTAATGAGGGCTTACTGGAAACAACTGATGGAAGGCTACAAATCGAGATTCCGGCAGTATCTGGAATGGTGGTGATTTCGTGATTAATAAATATAAAATCCATAGTGATGACGAAAATTTTTCAAGCAACCAACTTAATTCTTTTATGCAGCTTGCTGTTTTTGACAGCGGCTCTAAATTCATGTGTCTCAGGCAAAAAGACCAT
>PWJP01000132.1 GCA_003559985.1 Saprospirales bacterium | reverse complement strand
GTAGATTGGCTGGTTTTACCACTATTAAATTTGTGTAAAGGGACTATCTCCTGCCCCGGATCCACAGCAGTAAAAAGTTTGTCAACTGTAAAACCCGGATTTATTAATTTACCTTTGCAGAGACGATAACTGGCTAAAAGTTTCAATCCACCAATGTGGAGATTAGCCAGTTGGACTGTATTTGTTAACATTAAAAATTGTATTCCATGAGACGTATTTTATTGATTTCCATGCTTTTGCCTTTGGTTGCGATGGTTTTTTCCGGAAAAATAGAGGCACAGGAACTCAAAGCCTACCAACTTTTTGAGGGAGATGGCAGCAAGACAGATTTTGGTCAAATGGTGGAAAGGATTAAAGAAGCCGATGTGGTTTTTTTCGGAGAATTTCACAACAACCCCATCTGTCACTGGCTACAGAGGGAAATTTTAGAAATTCTTTACGGGGAACATGGGGACAATTTGGTGGTCGGTGCAGAGTTTTTTGAAGCCCACGATCAACTCATATTGGATGAGTACTTTTCCGGTTATATCAGCGAAAACAACTTCAATAATGAAGCCAGGTTTTGGGGCAACTACGATACTGATTACAAGCCCATGGTTGAATACGCGCGCCAACGTGGACTCCCGTTTATAGCGACCAATGTGCCGAGAAGATACGCCAACCTCATTTTCCGGGAGGGATTTGAGGGCCTGGATTCACTGCCGGTACAAGATGGAAGACAATACATGGCACCCTTACCCATTGAGGTAGATATGGACTTGCGTACCTACCAGATGATGCTCGAAATGGCACATGGAGAAGGGGCCGATAAGTTCGTTTATGCCCAGGCGATAAAGGATGCCACCATGGCGCATTTTATACACGAAAACATGGAGGAGAATACCAGGTTTTACCATATTAACGGCAGTTTCCACACCAATTATAAAGAGGGCATAATCTGGTACCTGGAGCGCTTGAATCCCGAACTAAATATTGTAAATATAAGCTCTGTAACGGCCCCGGATGCAAAAGAGTGGAATGACGAGCACGATGGAATTGGTGACTTTGTTCTGTCCATCAATCAAAACATGACCCCGACTCATTGATTGTGCAGAATAGAATCCCGGCGATCTGCCGATTGACAAGAAACAAATGATTGATGGAGCATTCTGCTGTGATTCAGAACAGTGCATCGTTTTTTGAACATTCTTAAAAAGATGCTATCTTTGCCAACTGTAATAAATTTTTTAACGCCCGGATTGATATAACCGGGCCTTCAATAGAAAAAAGAACCTGATGAAAAACTTAATGTTATTGGCCATTTTTGCTCTTATGTTTGCAGCATGTGGTCAGGAAACCAGCTACGAAAACGACGAGAAAGCCACTGATGATTATCACCAGGAAGGCGATGAAATGAGCGCCGAAGATGAAGGAGACGGTGTTCACTTTGGTGAGAAAATCGATGAAGAAGGTGCCATCACTTTTGAAGAATTGATGGCGTTGATGGAAGAGAGAGATTCCGTTGATGCAAAGGTAATTGCCAGGGTGGATGATGTATGTCAGAAAAAAGGCTGCTGGATGAATGTATATGGTGAGGACGGAACCGCTGAGGAATCCATCTTTGTGCAGTTTCACGACTATTCCTTTTTCATGCCCCTCGACCTGGGCGGTGGAAAAGTAGTAATGGAAGGCTATGCTTACGAAGACTGGACAAGCGTGGAAGACCTTCAACACTACGCTGAGGATGCAGGTGCTTCACCTGAAGAAATCGCAGCAATAACGGAACCTGAATTCGAATTGAAGTTCATGGCTTCGGGTGTAAAAATACTTCAGCATTAATTTGTTGAAAATGAAGTAAAGGAGTGTTACACGATGCTCCGGATCCCAGGAATTTCTGGAAATTGATCTGCAAGAGTGAGTAGGAGAAATGACCTGAACAAAAGGTCGTTTCTCCTTCCTTTTTTTGGCCCTATCCCACGCGGTTAAGGCGATGACCCGACGCAACTTTGTTTCGCTTTAGCGAGTCCCTTAGTCATTTTGAGCTGCCTGATGAATATTTTAATTAGGTTTTCTACTCCGCCTACTTCAACTGTTTTAGACTGACGATTCTCCGATATAAATGCTCATCGGACTTTCCTTCATTAAAGCACAGAATTTCGCCCTTTACATAACAGACGAATAAAGGGGTAGCATTGAGCCACCCCCTGAAACCATATTTACTACCTAATTCTCAATTATACCGGTCAATTGTTTTATCAAGCGGTCTTATTGAAATAAATCAATTCTCCTTTATAAAATGCTTTACGAAGAGTCGATAGAGTAAACCCCTTCGTTTATTTCGCTGCCTGGTACTTTTTCTCCACTGCATCCCAGTTGATTACATTGAAGAAAGCATTGATGTAGTCGGGGCGCTTGTTTTGGTATTTCAAATAGTAAGCATGCTCCCAAACATCCAGCCCAAGTATAGGCGTACCCTTTTTATCGGCCAGGTCCATTAGCGGGTTGTCCTGATTGGGTGTGCTTGTCACGGCCAGTTTTCCATGATTGTCAACAATCAACCAGGCCCAACCGGAACCAAATCTGGTTGCTGCTGCTTTGCTAAACTCATCTTTGAAGTTGTCAAAGGAACCGAAAGCCTCATCAATTGCCTTAGCTACTTCTCCACCGGGATTGCCACCGCCGTTTGGCGACATCACTTCCCAAAAAAGGTTGTGGTTGTAATATCCACCTCCATTGTTCCTAACAGCATTTCCGTGCTTGCTCACTCCAGAGAGAATGTCCTCAATGTTTTTTCCTTCCAGTGCCGTCCCTTCAACTGCAGCATTTAATTTGCTCGTATAACCGGCGTGGTGTTTACCATGGTGAATTTTCATGGTTGTTTCATCGATATGTGGTTCCAACGCATTGTGCGCGTATGGAAGATCAGGTAATTTGAAAGCCATAATCTTAAATGTTTTTTGTGTGAAAAAATATAATAATCGTTCTTTTGTAAAACGGAAACGACTGCTTTTTGTTCCGACTAATTAGGTATTGAATGAACAAATGGGCTTGTTGAAAGCCGGAGTAACAAAATAATATTACTATGAACTACAGAAAAGAGAGAGACAGCATCGGTTTAGTGGAAGTGCCGGCAGACGTTTACTGGGGTGCGCAGACACAGCGATCGCTGCAAAATTTTAAGATCGGTGGGCAAAAAATGCCATTGGAAATTATCCGTGCATTTGCAGTCCTGAAAAAGGCAGCCGCTCTTACCAATGCTGAATTAGGCGCACTTCCGCAGGAAAAAGCGGATACCATAGCACAAGTATGTGATGAAATAGCAGAGGGCAAACTCGACGACCAGTTTCCTTTGGTTGTTTGGCAAACCGGTTCCGGCACCCAGACGAATATGAATGTCAATGAAGTGGTGGCCAACCGGGCCCATGTGCTCAAAGGAGGAAAGTTGGACGACGAGAAAAAAATGTTTCACCCCAATGATGATGTAAACAAATCGCAATCCTCCAACGACACCTTCCCGACGGCAATGAACATTGCCGCATACAGCATTTTATCGGAAAACACCCTTCCCGGATTGCTTCACCTACGCAAAACAATAGAGGGAAAGGCAGAGACTTTTTCAGATGTGGTCAAAATTGGCAGGACCCACTTTATGGATGCCACCCCGG
>PWJP01000274.1 GCA_003559985.1 Saprospirales bacterium | reverse complement strand
GGTGGCTCGGATTGAGCGGGGTGGTGATTTTGCTCATATCCCTGGTTTATACCAATTACCTGGCCACTCAGTTGGCCGAGGGTGAGCGGGATAAGATTGATTTGATATCAAAAGCTTACGAAGCCATTAATATGGAGGATGACAATCCCGATGCCGACCTCACTTTTCAGGCTTATGTCATTGAGAAAAACAGCTCCATCCCTCTAATACTCGCCGATGAGCATGACAACATCATTTTTGCCATAAATTTCCGTGGTGACCGCAACAGCGACATGGAATATCTCGAACGCCAACTGGAGCGAATCAGGGCCGATGGAAATGAGCCTTTTGTCATAAATACCGCGCAGAGTCCGAGGCAGTATATTTACTATAAGCACTCCCTGGTATTGCAGTTACTGACTTATTTCCCCATTGTGCAGATTATTCTGGTAGGAGCTTTTGTGCTCCTGGGTTTCCTCGGCTTTAGTGCTGCCAGAAAAGCTGAGCAAAATAGAGTTTGGGCCGGGATGGCAAAGGAGACTGCCCACCAACTCGGAACTCCCATCAACGCCATTATCGGTTGGATTGAGGTTATGGACTCCATAACCGACAAAGAAGACGAGGACAAACAAGAAATCATAGAAGAACTGCGCAAGGATATCAACAGGTTGGAACTTATCGCAGACCGGTTTTCAAAGGTGGGAAGCAGTCCTGAACTCAACAAACAAGATCTGACTGAGGTAATTCCACCTATAATTGACTACATGAAGAGACGCGCTCCCAGACAGGTGCAATTCAGGTTTGAAATGGACAGCCAGGGGGTTTATACCGCCAAAATAAACAAGCATCTCTTCGAATGGGTGATTGAAAACCTTATAAGAAACTCTCTGGATGCCATGGGGGAAAAAGGGCTGATACTGGTGGAGATGAGCCATCCGGATAAAAAAGTAGTAATAGAGGTATCGGACTCGGGTAAAGGAATCCCAGCCGGGAAATTCAAAGAGGTATTCAAACCCGGGTTTTCAACCAAGAAACGCGGTTGGGGACTGGGACTATCTCTCGCCCGGCGCATTATTGAGGAGTACCACCGGGGAAAAATTTATGTAAAATCATCCACTCCTGATGAAGGCACCACCATAGCTATTGAGTTGCCGGGTGCTTGATTCGGCGTAGCAAACTTTACAAATATTCTGGTTGATTTAATTTCGCAGAACAGTTGGAGGATTTATTAAATTTGCACCACCTTATTACCAAATTAGCTTGTTTTATAACACAATGATCGAATTATGAAATGGAATGTATTATTGGCTGTGATTATTTTGGCGCTCTCCGCTTGCGGAGACAGACTCTCGCCGGAGGAGCAGGAGCGCATGTTGATGGATGAACGTTGGTTGCTGCAGGAAGTGCGCGGTACTGAAAATCACCAAATCGATGAGCACAAACCCAATCATATTATGTTTCCAACCACCATACCCGGAGAGGCCAGAGCTTTTGCAGGTTGCAATACGATAAGTATGCGCATCAATCTTAGCGGCACAGACCTTGAAGTGGAGCAAATGCTAAGAGGAAGGAAAGAATGCGAGGATATGCTACTAGAGAATAAGTTATTTGAAGTGCTCGATGAGATGAATAGTTTCAGGATAAATAACGGAACCATGGAATTGAGGCAGGGAAGGACAACTTTGGCCACTTTTGAAAGAGATACTACTGAGTTTTTTCTCCCTCAGAGGTGGACCCCCGGTGGTAATTGATACACATCATCAAACCAGAACCTAAGGGGTCAGTTTTACGTTGAAAAACTGCAATGAAAAAAGCCCTCGTCATACAAACTGCCCACCTTGGGGATGTCATTTTGTCCACGGCAGTGGTGGAAAAACTTCACCGATCCTTCAAGGGAATTGAAATCGATTTTTTGCTAAAAAAAGGCAACGAATCGGTGCTTGCGAACCACCCTAAACTCAGACGGATCTATTGTTTTGACAAGAAATCAAAATGGAATAGTTTTTGGGAATTGCAGTCTGAGATAAAGAAGGAGAAATACGACCTGGTGGTCAACTTGCAGCGATTTTTTACTTCCGGTTTGCTCGCCATCATGTCAGGGGCCGAGACGGTCATCGGTTTTGACAAAAATCCACTCTCTTTTTTTTACCACAAAAAATACGCCCATCGCTTCGAACCGGAGAGTATGCTGCACGAGGTTGAGCGAAACCTGATCCTCGTTTCGGAAATAGCGGACGATGGCTGGGCCGCACCCAAATTGTACCCCTCGGCCGTGGATTATGAAAAAACGGAGCGGGAGGACCCTTACATTTGCGTAGCTCCGGCATCAAAGTGGTTCACCAAGCAATGGCCTGCCGAAAATTGGATTAAGGCCTTAAAACACAGTCCACCGGGTATGGACGTTTTGCTCATAGGGTCTGAAGAGGACAGGGCTTTGTGTAGTCAAATTGAATCCGCAGATACAACTGGTGCAGTTAAAAATACCGCCGGTGAATATAGCTTGCTTGAGGTCGCAGCACTGATGGAGCGAGCGAGTATGAATTTCACCAATGACTCCGCGCCCCTCCACATAGCCTCCGCTTTGAATGCACCGGTTACTGCCTTGTTTTGCTCCACCATTCCCGGCTTCGGCTTTTATCCCCTCTCCGAGAATTCCATGGTGCTGGAAACCGGCAGAAAACTCTCTTGTCGTCCGTGTGGGTTGCACGGAAGAAAAAAATGCCCGGAGCAACATTTCAATTGCACTGATATTTCGATAAAGGCTGTTGTGGACAGAATGAGCCGGTAGTTAGAATTATGGAAAACCGGACTGGATACTCACCTCCAAATTGGGAATTTTTGAGCTTGCATTTGTGTTACCATATTTGTTGCAGATTACAACAGAATTACAAATGGAAAAGACCAATCCGACCAAAGAAGCCAGGCTCTTTAAGAATGACTTATTAAATTCTCTTACCAAAACAACCCCTCTGACCAGTGTGGTGGTTTACTCTCCGGTAATAATTGCTCTGCTCTACGTGGCTCTGGTGACTAAGGGACTCCCGTCTGCGACTGTAGCAGGTTGGTTTATTTTTGCATTCTTTTTTTGGACATTGGCAGAGTATCTATTGCATCGCTACCTCTTTCACTGGGTCTCCGACTCCAAAATTGTAATGCGCATGCACTATCTGATGCACGGCGTACATCACGACCATCCGCGCGATGAGTCCCGATTGCTGATGCCGCCTGTGCCCGGTTTGATACTGGCATCCTTGCTTTTCTTAATTTTCTATCTGATTTTTCTTCTTTTTGGTCACCCACAGCTTACCTGGGCTTTCTTTCCCGGTTTTTTTGCCGGTTATCTGATGTACTCTTTCATTCACTACTCAATGCATAAATTCAAGCCACCGGAGGTTCTCAAACCTCTTTGGATTCACCACAATCTCCACCATTACAAATACCCCGACAAAGCCTTTGGAGTGTCCAACACTTTTTGGGACCGGGTATTTGGTACCATGCCACCCAAAGACGAGCGACTTGGAAAAAAGAGAACGGCGAGCAAGTAGTTCTCCAACTGGTTCTCTGATTGCCAAAAGTAATTTGTACCGGTTTTTTTACCTTTGTCGGGAAAGGCATCTGCTAACAGGGCAATTGAAAAAGTGGAAAAATCAGTGGTTTTCGCAACAGGGGGTTCCTCCATTAAAACAGTGCTGTGCATCCTGTGTACAGTGGTTTTAGCCTGTGTACAACTCTCAGCCCAATCCGACCATCCTCTGGAAATACCCGACGACTGGGGAGTAGCAAAACCCCTGGCCGTCATTCAATCGGAGGAGGGCAAGAGAGGCCCCGGCATTTGGTTTCAGGTCAGCAGTGATGAAGAACTGGTCCTGGTTCGCTGGGAAATGAGGGATTCCGAAGGATTGCTTCCAATTGCTTTCAGGGAAACCCCGGGAGCCTTGTTTTTCTTCCCGGAATCCGGTGATTTTGAAGTGCGTGTATCGTGGACAGATGTATCCGGAGAGACTCATTCCGAAAGCATGGACCTCTCGATAGATGAGTCGGGTACTACTTTTTTTCAGACTACTTTAGCCGAAAGCTCATTTAATATCCCACAGGTGGATTACGTGACCAATATCGATGTCTGGAACCAATTAGAGCTAACCGGTGCCCGTTCAAAACCCTTTGCCATCAGAGACATTCCGTGGTATGCACCTGCTTCAGCGGCTGCGGTAGGTGGAGGAATATGGCTGCTTGCCTCAGATAGAGACGAAGAGGATGAACCACCCCTGGATACCACCCCGGCACTGATAGTAAACGACCTGGTTGTGCAACTGACCTGCCCGGATGGTACAGAAATAAATCCCCTTGAAAACGATGAAGGCGATGGAATGACTGTTACCGGTGTAAGTGGATTGACGGGTGAAATCGGTACGTTTAATCCCCCGTCCACCATAGAAATTTTTCCCGGCTTATCTGAGAGTGTGCAATTGACCTACTCAGTTATCGACAATCACGGTCAAAGTGGGACCGCATCGGTCATTGTGGAAGTACAATTGCCTGTGATTGATGTCCCGGAGATTGAAAGGGAAGTGACCGCGGGTGAACAACTCAGCGGAAATGTACTTGAGGGAGCCTCCTGCAGTGGTTGCCAGGTGATTGAATTCTCTCAGGGAGTCAGTGGAACCGTTAATATTTCCCCTGATGGAAACTATCAATACGACTCCGATGGCAATTACAGTGGATGGGTAGAAGTGCCGTTTGAGGTGGCTGATGAGTGCGGGCAAAGTGCACAGTCCGTTGTACGTATATGGGTAGAAGCGGTTTGTGATGCCGGGTTTCAGGTGGAGGCCACAGCGGAAGACTGTGGGCTTGAAAATGGCCGGATTACTGTAAGTCCCGAACAGGAAGGAGATTTTCAAATTCGGTGGCAGGATGGGTCAGAAATTTTTGAAAGAGCCGGTCTGAGTTCAGGCAGTTTTTCCTACACCATCACCGACTTAAACAATGACTGCGAATACGAGGGCGATGCCGAAGTTGGAGAAAATCCCGTGGAGCACTGGGGTCTTATTACGACCAATGCGGGAAATTGTCTTGAAACCCCCGATGCGCAATGGACCTTTGACTTTGATGGCCCTGGGAGTCCGGTGGTACAACTCGAAGGACCGGAAACCACCCTCACAGCAAATTTGCAGAGCTGGTCGGGCAGTTATTCACTGACAGAAATATGGGAGGGGGAATTTTTCTCTGAAGGTGAATACACACTCACCGTTTACGACGAAACAGCCGGTGAGGAATGCGCCTCACAGCAACAGATAAGTCTGGAAGAATTGCCGCTGCAAATGGTTCTCATTGATGTGGAAACCACTCTTTTGCAAGGAGAAGAAGTGAGTGGCAACCTGCTTGCAAACGACCTGGGAACCGGTTTAGAATGGACTGCAATTGACGAACCCGATTTTGGAGAGATAGAAGTGGCAGAGGACGGAGCTTTTACCTATTGGGCTCCGGAGGACCAAAGCGGGGAAATAATGATGGAGTACACCGCTGTGGATACCTGTGGGCAGGAGAAGACAGCAACGCTCAGAATACATGTTCTGCCCTGTGATATCGCCGTGGACATTGAAATTTCTCATCCCGATTGTGGGATGACCAACGGCTCCATTAGTGCAGAAACCAACGGAAATGAAGACTTGATTTTCGATTGGTCCAATGGCGTGGACAGCTCTTTTATTGAAAACCTGCCCCCCGGCACATATCATCTAACAATAACTGATACGGCCACTCAATGCACTGAAACATACGAATTTGAACTGGAAAATCTTTCACCATATGCAGTGAATGACACTTTTGAAGTCCTGATAACCGACACCCTGGTTGCCAAAATTATCAGCAACGACATTGGACACATACTCTCAGTCGAATCCCACAGTGAGCCGGACGAAGGAAGTCTTGAACTGGATTCCACCGGGGAAATGACTTATATCCCCGGAGGGAATTTTATCGGTGAAGTTGATTTTTTCTATGTGTTGGTGGACAGCTGCGGAGGAAAAGATACTGGTCTGGTCTTTATAGAAATACTGCCACTCGAGTGCGAGCGAGAATATGAAATAACCATCGATACGGCAGACTGTGGGTTATCCAATGGTGCGGCTTATTTTGAGATTGAAACACCCTGCGATTACGAATTGGTCTGGCACGATGAAAGTACTGCAGACACGCTCAAAGACCAAAGTGCAGGAGACTATGAAGTCGTGCTTATTTTATCGGGAGAGGGATTTGAATCCGACACCATCACCATACCCTACACCATTCCTGAAAGGGCGCCGAAATATATCGAATCCTTTAGTTTGGAGAATCCCAGCTGTATTGAAGAGGGTGAAATAGAACTGGAGTTGATGAGTCTCGGTGATGGGGATTTTGAACTGATTGTTGAAGGGCCGGAGGAAGGTGAAGTCATTGAAACAATGGAAAGTGCAATCGCACTATCGGAATTTCTCGATATCGACCCGGGTGAATACCTCATTGTAGTCCGCGATAAATCCCTCGAATGCGAACTTAGCGACAGTTTGGTTTTGGAGCTTGTCGAAGAAACACTGCCGGTCGAGGTGCAGGATAAAGAAATTGAGGTTTTTTCAGGGGATTCGGTGGGATTTAATCTGTTGGCAAATGCGCTCGGTTCACAACTCAGGGTGACAGATGTCGAGCCACCAGATTTTGGGAATTTGATGGTCGATTCGCTGGGTTTGGGAAGTTTTAAATCCACCATCCCCGAGAAGGGTGTCATTGAGGTACAATTTTTCGTAGAGGATGTCTGCGGCACTTTAGACACTGGTTTATTGACCATAGTGGTTGAGTTACCTCCCTGTGATTTTGAGGTGGAATTTATAAGTAAAAACCCCGATTGTGATTTTAGCAATGGTTCACTGGAGGTGGTTCCCGACCCGCCGGGGGATTACACGTTCCAGTGGAGCAATGGTGCTCAAGGTCCCCTGATTGAGGATTTGAGTGCAGGCGAATACGAGGTAACTATAACAAACCAGTTGCTACAGTGCAGTTTGATTTTCAATACTACGCTCGAAGAACTAGAACCCAATTGGATTACAGATAGCCAATTCTTTTCAGAGGGATGTTACAACGGGCCCGAGATAACTTTAAACCTGCGACATCCTGAAGGCAGGCCTGTCAGGGTAACGGTTAATGGCCCCGGAATTTCTAATTTCTCGTTCTTCGTACTGCCACAAGCGGTTGACCTCAGTGATTACTTTGGTTATCTGGAGGCCGGTCTTTACCAGGTTACTGCATTGCCTCAGGGATATGCGTCCAGATGCACTCAAAGTATTGAAGGAGAACTACACCTTACCGGGCCATCTGTTGAACTCTCAATGGCAAGTACCACCAATCCAAGTGGACCTAATCAGAGTGATGGTTCCATAGCAGTATCGATGACCGGCGGCAGCCCATCCTATTCACTTTATCTGAATAATGAATTCCACGGTACCACATCCGGTCAGGTTTATGAATTTGATGACCTGCCCGTGGGCACTTATGAAGTCCAGGTATTCGATGATTTAAATTGCGCCTCAGAGGTGCTGACCGTTACCCTTGGCACAGCCAACAGTCCACTCGTATTGCGGTGGAAGAACGGAGTTGGAAATGCGGAGATGGAAAAATGGGATTGGGAGTTGACAGTGATGGAGAATCCCTGGGATGAAAATGGGGAAGATGTGAGCACCTGGATTTACTGGAATTCAAAAACGGCTGTAGAATTGAACTACTACCCCCTGGATAATCTTCCATTGGGATGGAAAACCGACTTCCGACATCTTTCGGGAGTACAACACTTCAATTGGGAGGAGGGGTCTGTCGGCATAAATATCCGGTCCTCAAGACTTTCTATGGGTCCGGTCGCCAGGATGGGATTGGGTTCGTTTACGGCCGAAACAGCTTTGACGGCCGGATATCGACGTTTAAGTGCCCACGGTTTTCAGGGGGCGGGATTCAGTAACTTTTGGGACCCCGTCTCAATGGACGGAATGGAATTGGATTTTTCATTCTCGATTTACAGACAATGGGGCTCTGCAGAAGTTTACGGTGGGGTGGATATTACAACCCAAATGCCAGTTGATGGTCCTGTCAGCAGATTGTCGGGGGGATTAAACTGGCGGTTTTAAGTGGTCACTCTCCAGGTGAAGAGGCATTTTCCTAAAGTCTTCGACGCCATCAATCGTAATTTCTGCTGGCCAGGTAATCGTAGAGTGCTCTTCCCATCCTTCGAGAACAATTTAGCTTCTTACCATTCCGCAAGATGACGAGATTGTCCCTGCGGTTGATCTCGGAAACCTGCCTGATATTGACAAGGGTTTGGTTGTGGATGCGAAAAAAACTGGGGTGATTTTCCAGCTCTTGTTGGTAAAACCCCAATGAGCGGCTGCTTTTTTCTTCGTCGCCATTGGTCAGGCAAACATTAGATATGTCCCGTTCGGCGACAATATGCGACACCTCCTCAGGCTTTACTGTTTTTATCACCTGATTGAATTTAATTATCTTAAAAAACTCGGGCTGATTGAGCTTTTTATTTTCGAGTTGAGAGAGTGTTTCGCGAATCTCCGAAAGGGAATAATGGGGATGTAGGCGAATAGCCTTGCTCACTGCAAACTTCAACTTGTCTTTGTCCACGGGCTTGGTCAGATATCCAACGGCAGAGTAATCAATGGCTTTTTCTGCAAAATCAAAGCGGGAATGTGCAGTGACAAAAATAATCATGAAGTTAATTCCACTCGACGATTCCAATTGCTCCAGCAGTTCAAAACTCTTTCTACCGTCCAGGACAATATCCAGAAAAACGAGGTCGGGGTTTTGCGACAAGATTAATTTTTCAGCCTCCTCGATGGTTGCTGCAGTCCCAGTAATATTGAGTCGCGGGCAATACTTTTTGATAAAATGTTGCAGAACTTCCAGATTGTCCCGGGAGTCCTCCACTATGATGGCATCTAACTTCATATTTGAAATTCCATTTAGCATGGGCAATCACCACATCGATGGTCGCTTTACCCTGTTTTTGTCTTTGGTATATATTTTACATTGGTTATAGCAAAGTATAATTTTGGTTGATGACTACTATAATCAACCTGCTGTGGTGAAAAAACGGTTCCGTAATTTTCACGCAATTGAAATATTTGAATTCAAAGATAGGTAAAATTTGGATGGGATCCCTGGTCTCAGTCCTTCGCAACATTTATTATTTTTACTAAAAATGGCCGTGAAACTACCCAGGCATAAAAGACCCTGGGAAACACGATAATTTATGTCAGTTGATTTTTTTGCCTTTAATGCTATTAAAAAACCGGACTAAAAATCCTTACCAAAGTACCGGGCGACCGGTCTTCAATGGTCATTTCAACCCGGTAGCCGAGTTTCTGAAGCAATTCAATGCGTCTCTTAACCAACATGGTTCCCTTAGAGCGGTGTGGTTTGGCATCTTGCTCTCGCTTTTGTTTCTCAGCGACAGCGCGACCGACTCCATTGTCTTTTATCTCGATGACAAGTCTGCTGTTCCGGCGGAAGAGCTTTATTTTAATCTCGCCTATTTTGTTTATTCCTGAAAATCCATGCTTTATCGAGTTCTCAACGAATGGTTGAATCAACATGGGCAGGATTACTGTTTTATCTGTATCGATATCTGTAGCTACGTCGATTTCGTAGGTGAACTTGCCAGGGTATTTTTCCATCTCAAATTCGAGATAGAGATTGATTAATTCCAGTTCGTTGGTCAGGTTCGTACGGTGGATATCCTTGCTGCTCTCAAGGCCGGTCTCTACTGACTCCAGGTACCTCCGCATAAGTTTTCCCAACTTGACAATCATATTGTTGGCTTCTTCCGGTTGCTCCAAAACCACCTTTTTCTGGATGTTGGACAACACGTTGAAGATGAAGTGGGGATCGAGTTGTGCTTCCAGTGCGTGAATTTGAATCAATTGGAGGTGGTTGTGTAATTTGAATTGGTTCAGCCTGATTCGCCAATTGTACAACCAGGAACCGGCAATGACCAGTGCCGAAAATAGCACAAACCCACCGGCAAACAATGGGAACCAACTCCGTCTCCAAACCGGCAGTTGCACCTTAACCCTTGTCGTGAGGTAGGGCCAGTACTCTTCATTCCGGTCATTAAATACGGCCCGGATTGCCAATTCGTGAGTACCGTGATCCAGTTCAATGAGGCGAATGAGTTGGTCGCGCTGGGGCAAACTCCATTCATCACTTTCAGAAAGGCGGTACTGGAACCCGGGATTACCAGGCCAGTTGAAGGAGACCATATCAAACCCCACATCCACAAAATTCTTTCCATAGGGCAATTTGTAAACGGTATCTTTTTCCTGGTTAAAAGGAAAGCGGCAATCATCGATGGAGGTGAGCTTTAGTTCTGCCTCACTCGACTCCAAATTGAGCATGCCCAAATCTACCAGGTAAGTACCCGTGGCGGTAGGTATCCATATCTGATCCCTGGAATCCCTGAAAAATCCGGTCAAAAAGGGCTTTATACCATCAAAACCGTTGTACTGATTAAATTCCTTGAGAATTCTAAGGCGTGAAGGGTCGTTATCGCGTAAAATCTCAATGGCAAAAAGCCCCGTGCTTCCGCTAACCAGGTATTTCCCATCCCCAAGATCAATCAAATCAACCAGGGAGGTGTTTTTTTCGAACCCCTCCATCAGCTCAAATTGCCCTTTGGCGTCATTCCACCACATAAGACCGCAATTTCCGGTGACCCAGATTTCACCCCACTCATCTTCGAAAATATTGACGGCACTTTTGCAGGGCAGCTTGTCACCGGAAAGGGTAAAAGTGTCAAAAGTCTCTGCTTCTCTGTTAAAGCGCATCACACCCCCGGGGCCTGCGAGCCACAGATACCTGCCAGATTGCCTTATACTAAAAATCCCTACCCCTGTGGCCTTTGGTGGGAGTTGAAAATGGTCAAGCCGGTCCAAATTGTCACCGTCAAAAATATAGAGGTTGTTTTCATCCGCTGCAAACAACTCATTGGTCAAGCTGTCAAAATGCAGGCCCTCCGCAAAGCGGTCTGTTTTCAAGAAATGGGTATTGAAGTTTTTATCCACGACAAAAATGCCATCCCAGGCAGGTACAAAGTGGTGGCTGTTGCTACTTACAGCCCTTCCGGGAAACAACTCTCCGTTGCTGTGCTGGTTAGGGATATTTTTCCACTCTCCTTCTTCCCGGTAGAACAATCCATTTAGATAAGAGTGAAAGAACAATCTGTCCCCCCATTCTGACACGCCCCAAATGGTGGAAGCCGGCTCTGACTCCAACTGAAATATCCCATTCAGAAAAAACTTATACAGGCCGTTGTCAGTTAAAGTCCACAATTGTCCACTGCGATCCTTGAATGCAAGCCAAATAAAATGCCCTTGGAGATCAGGTGCCGGCTTATGAGTTTGCCTTTCAGAAAGATAGAGATACTCCCCATTTTTTTCGGGTGGATTGCGGTGAAGGGTGTAGCGATCCCGGTATTCTTTGTAAAACTCACCCACAGAGGATATTTCGATGAACTCCCGGCTGGTGCGTTTGAAGGTAAAATAATCGAAGGGTGGATCGAGTTGCCGGTACATTACAAAACCAATTTCCGGGAAAATAGTCAGTTCAGGCAAATTGGTTGGGAGTACTTCAAAACGGTCAAAAAGTTGGTATTTTACGGTATTACAAGTAGTCAAAAAATAAAACCTGTCCTCCTGGACTGTAATCATTCTCTCTCTCCCCCTGAGCCTGACTCTGTCACCGCGGCTTGCCCGTACAGGCTTTATTTCAATCAGGCTGTCCTGAACTACTTCAAAAACTTGCAGGGATGTTAAGCTTCCGGTAGCAACAATGGGTGATTTATCATCTTCGGGTAGGAGAATTACCCCGCGCGAGGACCTGCCCTGCAGAGGTAGGGTGAGGAACTCGCGCCCGTCGTAAATGGTCAGGTTGGTTTCACTGAGAAACATCATCCGCCCATCCCGGTCCTCCTCGATAAAATGTATGAACTCGTTACTGAAACCCGGATGGTCCTCGATCATTTTGAATTCGTAGCCGTTGAAAAAGGCTATACCCTCATTACTGGCGATCCAGACATAGCCCCTACTGTCCTCCATGGCTTGCTGATTGACAATTCCCGGCAGACCATCGTGGGGTGTGTAGTGTCTGTGCGGTACTATGAGTTCCTGAGACCACGCGGTTGCACTCATCAAACCACAGCTAACCAGCAGTAAAATAAATCGATAAACAGTTTTCAATCGGAGGACGTATTGGTCTGGAAGAGCCTGAAGGATTGTAAGCTTTTTACTTTTGGACTCAATAAAGCCACCCCCAACCGAATGCTTTACCCGGCGGGAAAAGCAACTTATTTCCTCATTGAAAATTTTAAAGGCGAGTTTCAAAAGCAGGTGGATTTACCCTTTCCAAAAAATGACCGCTAAAATGGTCTCAACTTAAAGCCTGGACAGTAATTCTGGCAGACAAAGTTAATAAATGAAGTGGAAAGGGGATTGAAGCCACCCGGATTCACTTGTATTTTGGAATACTGCTACTTTCAATAGTTAATTCGCTCGGATCCCAAATGTAACTGCCAAAATCTCAATTCCATTAAGTTCTCCGGTACTTAAACCTGAGAAAATGCCAGAGCAATCCCGGTAAAAGTACAGCCAATCCGTAGAGCCAAATGGTGGATTCAATCCAATATGCGAGGAAAAGGCACCCAGCCAATCCTGCCACAGCCATCCATCTCGGATACAGTCGCAACTCTTTAGGGATAAAAAGGGCTGCCAGATTGGTAATCGAGTAGTAAATGAGGACCGTCAAAGCACTGAAAGCCCAGGTGAAGAATACATCTCCACTGATCACCAAAATACCGATTATCACAGCAGTGGTCCACAATGCCACATTGGGACTGCCGGACGATTTTTTAACATCTGCCAACTTCACGGGCAGGTCACCCCTTCGCGCCATACTGAGTATTACTCTCGACAAACCGAGTAGTAGATTTAGCAGAACGCCCAGCATGGCTGTTATGGCAGCAAAAGTGACAATAAACTCTACCACGGGGGATCCCAGTATTCTGCTGACGGCCATCAGGGGAGCTGCATCGCCTTCTATGGTCCTGCCAAAAGCCTCCGCTCCCATTACATGCAGCGAGGTGAGACTCACCAGCAAGTAAAGCAGCACGATGAAAAGCATGGCAGCGATAATGGCCCTGGGAATGGTCACTTTGGGGTTGAGTACTTCTTCTCCAAGAGTAGCTATTCGCCCGTAGCCGGTGTAGGCAACAAACATCAGTGCAGCAGCGTAAAGCGTCGTATTCCATTCAAAATCCACCGATAATTCGCGCAAGGGCTCCACCGGAACTCCACTTTTCAACCACGCAACGAATAAGAGAACCGCCAGACCTGCCAATGTCACCCCTGTGATAACCTTATTTGCCTGATTGCTGCGCCTGATACCACCACTTACCAATATCGTAATAATTACGAGTAGTGCGAGTCCTGCTGAGACCGAAGCGCCGTAAGTCTGGTCAATGTCAAATGCGTAAAACAAATAGGCAATACAACCGAGTACAGCGGTAGCAGCTGAGGCAGATTTTGCCACCACAAACATCCAACCGGCTGTAAAACCCAGTAATGGATTTAAAAATTTGTATCCGTATTCATAGGTCCCTCCGCTTACCGGGTGGGCTGCAGCCAGTTGTGCACTGCTCAGACCATTAAAGGCGGCCAGGACTCCCGCCAAAAATATCGCGAGTACAATACCATTCCCGGCAACCTGGGTGGCAATGGCAATACTCACAAAAATTCCCGTACCTATGATTGAACCCAGGCCCATCAGTACAGCACCGGGAATCCCAATTGCTCGCCTTAATTCTCCGCCCTTTTCTTCCATTGGCAGGTTCTAAACACACTTTTCAAAACAAAACCCAAAGCTAATAAGGATTGAGGGCCTGGAGGTAGATTGGCTGGTTTTACCACTATTAAATTTGTGTAAAGGGACTATCTCCTGCCCCGGATCCACAGCAGTAAAAAGTTTGTCAACTGTAAAACCCGGATTTATTAATTTACC
>PWJP01000253.1 GCA_003559985.1 Saprospirales bacterium | reverse complement strand
TTGGTTCCGAGGCTTTATCTTGGGGGCGCGAGATCGCTCTCTGGAGCGCGAATACAATCTTGTCGGAGGTTGGCCGGCACGTTGCCGACTCGGAGACGGAGAGGGCGCGTCAGCGCGTCCTGGGGGCGATAGAGGACTCGGGCAAAGAGGGAATTACCCGCTCGTCCCTCGTGCGCCAAATCCGAAACCTGCGCTCATTCGAGATGACCGAGATCCTAAAGACGCTCCTAGAGGCCGAGGAGATCGTGAGTCTCGTCTCGAAAACAGGACCGGGAGCAGGAAGGCCCCAACAGAGATTTCATGCGACTGGCAAATGACCACAAATAAAACCACCACGGGGAGGACTGGCATGGTATGCTGCTCGGGCTGGATTGGTCTGCTTATGCGGATCTCTTCGCTCATTGACAGCTCGGATAGGGGCCGCTTGGGCCGGGGAATTCTTTCCCTAATTCTTTCCCAAGCTCTCTCTAGTGTTTTCAGGCACTTAGTAATTCTTTCCCAATTCTTTCCCACCCTTTTTGGGAAAGAATTACAAGACCTAACACCGGAGAATGACAAGGCCTTTCCTGCCGGCTGGCAATTCTTTCCCTTATTTCCCACCCCCCATACAAATGGGACAGTTACATCTGTCTTAGGGGAAGAAATGGAAAGAATTATATATATATATAATATATATAGTAAAAACAAAGACTTACACCCTCTAATTCTTTCCCAAACCGACCGGGAAAGAATTCGGGAAAGAATCGAGGTGACGCTATGAGCGCGCCTCACGCGAACGGGCCCTTCGACCGCTCGGCGCTGAAGAAGCTTTGCCTCTCCGGTCCCGAGCCTTACGACCCCTGCCCCGCCCCTGCCGAGTGGCGCAGCCCCGTCGAGCCGATAGACGCCCCAGGAGAGCCCAGGAGGGCGCCTGCCGAGTTTTCTGCCCTCCCTGACGCCTCGGCCTACCGAGTGCTGGATTGTCCCAGAGAGGCGGCCTGTGGGCTCGTCGCGGCTAGGGGCGACTGGGAGCAGTGGAGCTGCTACGGCTGTGAGCATGTGCCTGCGGGTAGAACGCTGCTGGAGGTTGGCGAGCCCAAGGGCTGCTCGGAGTGCGACGCCCCCGTGCCTGCGAGTCGACCTGGAGGCGCGATCACGTGCTCGAGGGAGTGCGGGAGAGTGCGGGCTCTGCGTGTGATGCGCGAGCGCAGGCGCGACCGGGAATGGAGGCCTATCGAGGAGTACGGGTGCGTTGTGTGTGGCGGGCCGGTGTCGACAGTGAGGCGCAGGCGCGGAGCCAAAACCTGCAGCCCGGAATGCAGGGCAGAACAGCGACGGCGGTATAGCGTCGACTACGCGAGAGAGGTCAAGTCGAAGCGCGAGCAGGACAGCCCCAGGACAGCACGAGACAGGGTATACTAATAGCCATGTCACCCCGCACCCCATACGGCTCTAGCTGGCGCAAGCTCCGCCAGGCCCACCTATCAGCCGAGCCCTTCTGTGTCAGATGCGCGGAGGCGGGGGTGGTGAGGCCAGCCTCGGAGGTGGATCATATTGAGTCGATACGTGCGGCTCCGCAGAGGGTGTTGGATGCGAGTAATCTTCAATCGCTCTGCCACCCATGCCACGTGACGAAGACCTGGGAGGACGAGAAGGGGAGGGTCAAGGGCTGCGATGTGCGGGGCTTACCGAGGGACCCGAGGCATCATTGGCATGGTTGATCAACGCGGAGGGCGGTTTGGAAAAAGTAGAGGGGTCTCCGTTTCAAAATCGCATGGCATAGCCTTCTTTTTTTGCTTGGTCCAAACAACCCGGAGATAAACAATGGCACGAAAACGCAAGGCCAAACACGACACAGTAGCAACAGAGGCGGCGATTGCGGCAGCGCTGCAAACGGAAATTGATCCACCCGAACATGTAACCCTCCCGCCTGACGCGCTATTGCGGTTTCGGCTGATTGTGCGCGCGCGCGCACAAGACACCTGGAATGAGCTAGATTTAGAGCACGCAGCCAACCTCGCCTGCTGCCTCGCTGACCTGGAAAGACTACGGGAGGAGGTCCGCGCAGAGGGTGACGTGATAGAGAATCAGCGCGGGACGCAGATCGTCAATCCGAAGCACACGCTAATGGAAGTTTTATCGCGCCGATCCGTTGCTCTTTCGCGCATGCTCCACGTCCATGCCGAGGCAACGCAGGGCCGCGCAAGGGACACTGGGGAGAGAACGAAGAAGGAGCGGGACTTGCGCGACGCACTAGCTGACGCCAGCCTTGATGACGAGGATCTTCTCGGCGGTAGGCCGGAGTATCGGAGGCACTAATGCCTCGCCAGCGCACTAGGGGCGAGCGCATGATCGCGTTCATCGAGGGCTATTTAGTGGTCCCCGAGGGCTCTCTAGTCGGGCAGCCAATGCGGCTGGACCCGTTTCAAAAGAAGTTCATCCGCGAGATATACGACAATCCGTCTGGCACGCGGAAGGCAATACTCTCTGTCGCCAGGAAGAACACCAAGACGGCAACGATCGCCGCATTAGTCGCGGGTCACGTTGTTGGGCCAGAAGCCGTACCTAACTCGGAAATCATTAGCGGGGCGCGGTCACGAGAGCAAGCGGCGCTGGTCTTTCGCTACGCCTCAAAGATGATTCAAATGTCCAAGCGCCTGAAGGGCCTGGCCCGTATTATTCCCAGTGGCAAGCGCATCGTGAGCTTGCGCCACGGTGTCGAGTATCACGCAATTAGCGCCGAGGCAGGGACGGCTCATGGGCTTTCACCTGTCGTGGCGATTATCGACGAGCCGGGCCAGGTGCGCGGCCCCCAGGATGATTTCATCGACGCCGTAGTGACGAGCCAGGGCGCTTACACCGACCCGCTCCTGGTGTTTATCGGTACGCAGGCGGCTAATGACGCCGACCTGTTTTCGGTATTGATAGACGACGCGCTTCGGAGCCAAGACCCAAGAATTGTTTGTCACCTCTACACGGCCCCAGAGGATTGCAGCATTCTTGACCGCAAGGCGTGGACGGCGGCTAATCCGGCAATGGGCCGCATTAGAAGCGAGGACGACATCCGCCAACTGGCGCAGGAGGCAGAGCGCATGCCGAGCGCAGAAAATACCTTTCGCAACCTGATCCTAAATCAGCGGGTCTCTTTGACGTCTCCCTACGTCAGCAAAAACGTCTGGGAACTCAACGGCGCGGAGCCGCTACCTCTACAGCCCGGCGTACCCACCTACTGCGGCCTAGACCTATCAGCCCGTGTTGACCTGACGTGCCTGCTCGTGTCGCAGCTAATCGAAGGCGCGTGGCACGATCATCCTTTTTTCTGGACGCCGACAGAGGGCCTACTGGAGCGCTCGAGGCGAGACCGGAAGCCGTATTTCGAGTGGGCCAAGCAGGGCCTTCTGCTCACCACGCCGGGCAAGACCGTGGACTACGAGTACGTGGCAAAGGAGACCGCCGAGATTCTTGATGGGCTAGACGTCAGGGCGGTTGCCTTTGACCGCGCGGGCTCAAGGCAAAGACAGACCGTTCTTGACCCACGATGTGTGGCGCAATAGTATGACGGTGAATATACCACAAGGGCCGGCGTGATGCCCAGGACGCCTGGCCTCCGGGGCGCTGCCGCCGTTCCCCCGGCGCCCGCATGCAGGGGCAAGCTGCTCCCGGGTCGTGCCGGCGACCTGCTCCCGGCACGCGGCACCGCCGGGTGTGC
>PWJP01000267.1 GCA_003559985.1 Saprospirales bacterium | reverse complement strand
TATGGTTTTCCTGGGATTGTTTTTCCTGAGCACTGTTGTAAGGGGATCTTTTATAATGTTGATTAAACATATCAGGAGGCGAAAATCTGCGTAACGATCTAAAGCCCAAAGTTGAAACACCACGGAGCCTCCAATAAAAAAAAACGGTACGGAGCCCGCTAGTTTTTGGGATGATGCAAGGACCCGTACCGGTCATAATTTGGAAAGAAATTACTGCAATCAGGCCACTTATGATTGTCCTAACTATTTGCTGAATTGTCTATTTTCTTTACAAAACCATCCATTCCTCTTTCTTTCAATCTGGAGAGAAAATCGAGGGCTTCCTGGCGGTTGTCAAATTGGCCGCCGAGTAGTAGATACCTATTGCCGGTAGGCAGGGATTCTGGATACACCAATAGTTCGGATTGAATGCCCTGATCGGCTTGTTTTATCAATTTCTCCGCATTGGCTCTTTCTGAAAAAGCACCAATTTGAATGGAGTAAAATTCTCTCAGTGGAGCTGAATTTGCCTGTGGTTTTTCTGCGGGAGATTCTTCCGGCTTTTCAACGGTGAGTTGCTCGCTACCACCTGTGGCAGATGCAGAATCTTCTCCGCCGGATGGTCCGCCGTTAATGCGCTCCATCATGCCGGGGTCATCTGCGCGCTTTTCGGCCAGCACTTCGCCTTCTTCAAATTCCTGTCCCGAATCCAAAAAGGCAAGAAGTTCTTCTTTGGTCAAATAGCCCCTTTGAAACCTGAGGATTCGCCCATCGGGACTGAATAACACCAGGGTTGGCAGGTTTTCTATGTTGTAATGACTGGCCAGGACGTACCCATCAAAATCATCGATGTCCACCAGGGCGAAAACCATCTCCTCCTGGAGCAATTTTCTCACCTCCGGCTCCCGGTAGGTGGTGCCAAACATCTTCGAGCAGGGATTGCTCCAACTGGCTGTGAAGTGCACCAATAGATTGACGTCTTTCTCTGCAGCCGCTTTTTTGGCTTTCAAAAAATGGGGAGTTCCCATGATTGATTGTGCCGCTGTCTGCTGAGCCAACAATCCGGCCAGTGCGAAGGTGATGATGGTTACTGTCTTTGAAAAAGTCATATTAAATATTTTTAATACTTATAAAAATCTTCCAGGCAGTTCACAACATATCAAAAAGTGTACCAATGTGTTTGTATAACTGATTTTTTAGAAAAAATTACAGGTGGGCTTAATGTTTTTTGATTCTTTCAATTGGTGTGGTAACGGGAATCTCAAATGGTTAACCACCAATATCGATTTTCGAAATTTTTTAAACCGGTATTGGTTTCTCGAAATTTCGCGTCATCTTTAGATACGCAAGGCCGCGCGTATTTGTCCTACCAAAAATCCGCCCTTCAAAATTCATATCAACAACCGGTAGTCATCTGTTTATGATTTAAGAATTTTAATCAATCATAAAAAAATGGCTAACAATTTTTCAGTTCAACACAGGGGAACGGTGGACCTAAAATCCCCCTCTAGGTTAATAACCCCAATAGTTCGATAACAAACTGAAGGTAAGATACTTACGTTCTACAAAAGCCATTGACCATCAACCATCCGCTTGCCCCCAAAGCTTTGGTGGGCCATCAACCAATCAGGTTCACCGCAGAGATCGCTGAGTACGCAGAGATTTCGCGGAGAATAAATTGACCAAAAATCCTGGCGACTTCCTTTTCGTCCTTACCGTCCTCGGCGGTGAGTAAATGGGAAGAAAAGGATCACCGCAGAGATCGCAGGGATCGCGGAGAAAGCGCAGAGAAAAGCTCAGCGACTTCCTTTGCGTGCATTGCGTCCTCCCCACCAAAGGATTGGGGGCAAGGGCGGTGAGTGTAAATTGGAAGGTAAAGAATCACCGCAAAACCCGCCAGGTTACCACCGAAACGATATGCACCAGCGAAATCCTAAAAAATAAACAATCCCCACGAATAGATAAACTGCCGGCTACATTGAGGTCACGCCGCAAGCAGCCATCCGCTATGAACCATCAGCCAATAACCCACTCACAAACTCACTTATTCACAACTGACCACCCACCCTTAATTAATCAACATTCCCGCGGCCACCGTCTCGTTGGTTGCTTCATCGATGAGAATTAAGGAGCCCGTTTTACGGTTTTTGCGATAGGGATCGCTCAAGAGTGGTTGGGTGGTGCGCATTTGAACCCGCGCAATGTCGTTCATCTCGATGTTTTTGTCATTTTCTATTCGGTGCAGGGTGCTGATATCCATTTTGTAGTTGATGTTTTTAATGATTCCCTTGGCTTCGTTAGTGGTGTGGCGGACGATGTATTTAGCCCTGGGTCGCGGAGGTTGGTTGTGGAGCCAGCACATCATAAAATCCAGGTCCTGAGTGGGTTGGGGTCTATTGTTGGTGCGGACGATCATATCGCCCCTGCTTATGTCGATGTCGTCCTCCAGCGTAATGGCTACGGACATGGGTGGGAAGGCCTCTTTCACTGGTCCATCGTAGGTGTCGATGGATTTTATTTTGGACTGAAAACCAGATGGCATGGCCATGATTTCGTCCCCCGGCTTAAATATGCCCCCTGCTATCCGACCTGCATAACCCCTGTAATCCGGGTGTTCCGAAGAGTGGGGGCGTATTACGGTTTGCACCGGAAATCGACAATCTATCAGGTTTTCATCTGATCCGATATGTATGGTTTCCAGGGTGTAGAGGAGAGACGGCCCTTCGTACCACGGCATTTTATCGGACTTTTGCACCACATTGTCTCCGTGCAGCGCACTGATAGGAATAAAGCGAAGGTCCTTGATATCCAATTTTGATGCAAATGATTTAAACTGGCGGACGACCTTTTCGTAGGCCTCCTGACTGTAGTCCTCCAGATCCATTTTATTTACGCAGAGTACGAGGTGGGGTATTTGCAATAGCGAGGCAATAATGGCGTGTCGACAGGTTTGTTCTATGACACCCTTGCGCGCATCAACCAGAATTAGGGCCATATTCGCAGTACTTGCGCCGGTTACCATATTTCTCGTGTATTGAATATGTCCGGGGGTGTCTGCGATAATGAATTTTCTCTTCGGTGTCGCAAAGTATCGGTATGCCACGTCAATGGTTATCCCCTGTTCGCGCTCATCTTTTAAGCCGTCGGTCAGCAGGGCGAGTTCCACGTGCTCGAGCCCCCTGTTGACGCTCGTTTCCTCCACGGATTTAAGTTGATCTTCAAAAATTGACTTTGAATCGTACAGCAGCCGGCCTATTAGGGTGGATTTTCCGTCGTCCACACTGCCAGCCGTGGTGAATCTCAGCAACTCTGCTTCTCTATCCTGACTCATATTATTTTTCTTTCAAAAATTCTGTGCTTAAAAATAACCTTCCTTTTTCCGGTCTTCCATGGCTGTTTCAGACCGCTTGTCATCGGCGCGTTTACCCCTTTCGGTCTCCCGTGCTGCGGCTACCTCGGCCACAATTTGTTCAAGGGTGCGGGCATTGGATTCCACTCCGCCGGTAATGGTGATGTCTCCCAGGGTTCTGAAACGCACCGTTTTGGTGACTACCTCTTCTCCCGGCTTCAATTGCAGATGATCCGAAACGGGGATCAGTGAACTGTGGCGCTCTACCACCTGGCGTTCGTGTGCGAAGTAGATGGATGGGATTTCGATGTTTTGATTCAAAATATACTGCCAGACATCCATTTCCGTCCAGTTGCTGATGGG
>PWJP01000262.1 GCA_003559985.1 Saprospirales bacterium | reverse complement strand
CTGGACGGTCAATACTTAGGTGAATTATGAAGTTTAAACACGAATTTCACTGGGCCCTGTATTTGACGCTGGCATCCGCGGTTTGGCTTTTGATCGCCAATTTCAGCGGACTACACAGCGATTGGATTGAAATTCATTTGTTGACGGGAGACCTCTGGTTTGTACCTGCACTCCCCGTACTTTGGATGTCTGTAAAAAACCTCCGCGACGGGGAAAACGAGGGCCTTCTTTCCTTCTGGCAGGGGGTGCAAAGTGGTACTTTGGTGGTCGTCATGGCATTGCCTTTGATACTCATCCTCCACGTGATTTATTACTACACACTGGGCGACATGTATTTTGACACGGCCATTGTACTGAGTGTAGATCGGGGAATGGACCCGGCCGAAGCCCAGATGTACTTCAACCTGTCCGTCCAGCTTATAAGACAATCTTTTAGCATAGTTGCCACCGGATTTATACTTTCGATGTTTGTTTCCATGTTTTTAAAAAAAACAAGACGATGATGATGAAGAAACTTGATTTAGTCGCCTCCCAATTGTCTATTCTGGCTTTCCTCTTCCTGGCCGGATTCCTTTTCTCCGGTTGCGGTTCCGAAGAAAGAACCACTGAACGCGACCGCAGCCCCGCAGAACCTGAAGAAAAAGTTGAAATTAACACACCCGACTTCAATGCAGATTCCGCCTTTCAGTACATCGCTGATCAATTGGCTTTTGGCCCGCGCGTACCGGGCACGGAGAGCCAGCGAGAATGCAGGGACTACTTCGTCGAGCAGATGACCCGCTTCGGCGCTGAGGTCGAAGTTCAGGAGTTCACACCTCGCCTCTTTGAAAGTCAGCGCTCGGTGCGTTGTTTCAATATCATCTCGAGATTCAACCCGGAAAGTAGAAACCGGATTCTACTCGCAGCCCACTGGGATTCGCGCTACATAGCCGATTACGATCCCGACGAGAATATGCGCGATCAGCCCGTTCCCGGAGCCGATGATGGAGCCAGTGGAGTGGGGGTTTTAATGGAAGTGGCCAGGCAGTTGGGAAAAAACTCCCCCTCAGTCGGAGTGGATATCGTATTTTTTGATGCCGAAGACCAGGGAGAGGAAGGAGACTATGAAACCTGGGGCGTTGGCGCACAACACTGGTCCAGAGCCATTTCAAGGTCGAGAAGTCCACGACCCTCTTACGGCATTCTGCTGGACATGGTGGGAGCTACAAATCCCCGATTTGGCCGGGAGGGATTCTCCGTTCGCTATGCACCTGAGGTATTGGACAAGGTCTGGTCTGTGGCTCAGGGCCTCGGATACGGCAGGTATTTCGTCAATCAAAGTGTGGATGGGGTCATTGACGACCACTATTTTGTCAACCGCATTGCCAATATCCCCATGATAAACATCATCAACCGCCCACCCGGCACCGAAACCGGCTTTGTGCCACACTGGCACACTGTTTCAGACGACCTGGATGTCATCGACAAGCGAACACTCAACGCTGTCGGGCACACCGTACTGGAGGTGATTTTCCGTGAGGATGCGGGCGTACTTTGATTGGTTGATGGCAAAATCAGTTGTGAATTGGTGAGTCTGTGAATTGGTGAGTTATCTGGAAGAGGAGTAACCTTGACGTAGCCTGCAGAAAATCTTTATGTAGGGGTTGTTGTTTTTCCAGTTTTTCTCTCCGTGTTCTCTGTTCTCCGTGTTCTCCGTTCCTCAGTGGTGAACCAATCCCCCCCAAAGCGTAGGGGGCAGGCTAGTTGTGAATTGGTGAGTCTGTGATTTGGTGAGTTGCTTTCAAGTCCGTTACCCCGATGTAGCCTGCAGTTAATCCATTCGCAGGGGATTGTGGGATTGTTGATTTCTGAGGATTTTTCTTTTTTGTCTTGGATAAACCCGAATTCCCGTCAGAAAACGCATCCAAAACACGCAATTCACTAATTGCCTTCCGCGACCCAATCACCTCAACGCCATCAAAAAATGATCCCGTTCCTCAGACCAATCCACAAAGGGATATTTTTCAGAAAGTTGATCAATTTTATTCAAATGGGCTTTTGCAAATGCAATGTGGTCCTGGCTGCCGGGGTGTAGAGGGCGGTGGTTGACTGCTGAGGCGATGGCTCCTGCTTCACCGGAAAAGTCTCGCACCTCCGGAGACAAATAGTGGGTCGTGAATTTGTCCAAAATGTAGGAGACCGCCTGTTGTGTGGGGTGGGCCATGTCCTCTGCGTAAAATCGGTAATCCCGAAGCTCGTCCATCGCAATTTCGTAGGCCGGGAAATAAGATAGCCGGTCGGGGAATTCCTCCTGCAGATACTGTACGGCAATAATCAGGGAAGATTTGCTGCGGCTGTTATTAATCAAGCCGTCCCTGAGATGTCTTATTGGACTGACAGTGAGAATAATGTGCAGGTCGGGGTTGACTTCCAGGAGATTTTGTAAAGAACTGACCAGTTTATCCCGGATGATGTGCGGCGGGTGGAATACCCTGTCAAAATCACTGCCGGGCAACTTGTGACAATTTGAAACCACCTCCCCATTTTCTCGAAGTGAAAAAGTGTAGGCCGTGCCCAGGGTCAGAATCAAGTGCCGTGCATCCAGCAGTTTTTTCCTGCCTTTGGTGTGCGATTCCAACATTTTCTCAAACGCCTCAGTCCTGTTGGGCCGGGAAAAACTGCCGTGGTATTGGAAGTGGTGATACAGGCCGCGGTGTTCGAAAATTTCTTCAGCAACTGGTGGCCTGTCCCCTATCAAGTTATCCAACCACCCGGAAATGCTCAACGGATTGTAAGTGATGCCTCCGGGATTGGCGTGGACGGGGATTTTTCGCCGCTGAAAAAAACGAGTAATGTGCTCTGCAAAGCACGATCCCATGCAAAATACCCCCTCCTTCAGTCTAATTGGCTGTTTAGGTTCGGGAATTTTTACTTCTGTAATTAACTTCATAGGCTTTTTTTTTGCAGATTTTCGTTCCCCAAATCAAGTAGTAATTGATGGACAAAAACCGGGCCATGGCCTTGTCAAATGTCGTTAGGTTGTTCAGAAATTGTAATAAGGCGATGAGTTGCCGGCGGATTTTTGCCTTTGAAAAATGGGGCCAAAGGGGTGTTTTGGAAAAAATTATTCAAAAAAATCCAGACTCCGGTAAGCGTTTTTGGGCAACAGGGTGTCTATACTGATGAAAAGCCGGGAAAAGACCTCGGCTGAGGCGCTTAACAATAAAGTGGTTTCTGGTATAAGAGACATTTTAATATGTTAAATAAGCCTTATCTTTTTGGAGAGTTCAACATATTGTTCATATCTTTATCAATTCAAATTGATAAAACGTCAACTAAGGTATCATATGAAAAGATTTTTCTACCTTCTGGGAGTGTTTGTGATTTTTGGCTTTTTCACTGAAGTTAAAGCACAAGACATTCATTTTTCGCAGTTCTATCAGTCACCGCTGACGCTCAATCCGGCAATGACAGGCGTGATGGAGTGTAACCAGCGATTGGTCGCCAACTACAGAAATCAGTGGTCGAGCGTACTGAGAAGCAATGCATACAACACCTATTCGGCGAGTTACGACCAGCGAATACCCTCCGGCCGAAATGATTACTTCGGCGTGGGTGCCTCTTTTTGGGGTGACAATGCCGGTTCTGCCAATTACAACACAGTTCAGGGCCGAATTTCCGGTTCGTTCAGTAAGTGGATGTCCGGTGGAAGAG
>PWJP01000282.1 GCA_003559985.1 Saprospirales bacterium | reverse complement strand
GCCACTACATCCCCGGCTTTAATCCGGGCTGTCTCATCCTCCACCCAGGCCGCCAAATCAAAATGCTCCTCGCAGGGTTCAAAGTCCTCTCCCGGGGAGCAGGCAACCAGCAACAGGGCAAAGACCGTCAGAAGTGAAAAAACAGGAATTGTGGAAAAATGTCTCATTGGTCTTTATGTGTTAAAAGTGAGCGGCCGGTCATGGCGTCGGGCTGTTTCAAACCCATGAGTTCAATTATGGTGGGAGCGACATCTGCCAGAATGCCATCACGCAATCCAATATTGAGGTTGTTTTGGCCGGTGTAAATACAGGGCACCGGATTGATGGTATGGGCGGTATTGGGGGTGCCATCAGCATTGATGAGGCAATCGCTGTTGCCGTGGTCAGCTATGATAATGAGCTCGTAATTTTTGCTTTTGCAATAAGGCACCAGTTTTCCCAGGCATTCATCTACTGTTTCCACCGCTTTGATTGCGGCCTCCATCACCCCGGTATGTCCCACCATATCCGGATTGGCATAATTGAGGCAGATGAAATCAGGGTTTTTGCTCTCCAGGTACTCCATCAGGGCATCGGTCACCTCCCTGGCACTCATTTCGGGTTTTAGGTCGTAGGTGGCCACCTTAGGGGATGGAATTAAAATACGGTCCTCTCCCTGAAATTTTTCTTCCCTTCCTCCTGAAAAGAAAAAGGTAACGTGGGGATATTTCTCTGTCTCGGCTATCCGCAACTGATTGAGACCAGACTCACTGACAACCTCCCCCAGCGTTTCGCTTATATTGTCTTTTTCAAACAAAACCTCCACCCCCTTGAATTGCGGGTCGTAAATGGTCATAGTGAGTAATTTAAGGTCCAGGGGCCTCATTCCGTAATCCGGGAAATCTCTCTGGGTAAGGGCCTGACACAGTTGCCGGGGTCTGTCGGTGCGGAAGTTGAAGAAAAAAACCAGGTCGCCGTCCCGGACCGGTGGAGCCTCTCCCCCATCCCTGTCCACCACCATACAGGGGCGCAGGAATTCATCGGTAACACCATCGCTGTAACTGGCTTCTATCCGGGAGACCGGGTCTTTGGTCTTTTCCCCGATTCTGTTGACCAGCGCATCCCAGGCCACTTTGGTGCGCTCCCAACGCCTGTCCCGGTCCATTGCGTAATACCTACCCACCACAGTAGCCAGATGTGCCCGCGAGTCTTTACATTTTTCTACAATTTGCCGAATGTTGCCGGCGCCGCTTTGGGGATCGGTATCCCGGCCATCAGTAATCGCGTGAACGTAATACTCCTTTTCGATAAAACCGTCGAGATAGTTGCAGATGCCGAAGAGGTGGTCGATGTGGGAATGGACGCCACCTTCGGAGCACAGCCCCAGTACATGGACGTTGCCACCCCGGGCTACTGTTTTTTCAACGCTGTTGCGCAATTTCTTATCTTCATCGAGTTTGCCCTCTTTGATGGCTTTGTTTATTTTCACCAAATCCTGGTAAACTACCCGGCCGGCTCCAATGTTGAGGTGACCCACTTCGGAATTGCCCATCTGCCCCTCCGGCAGTCCGACCTCCTCTCCGTGGGTGATCAGCCGGGAGTTTGGACAACTGCTCAGCAGGTCATCGACCACAGGTGTATGTGCCCGGTCCACGGCGCTGCAGTCAGGTGTCTCCGAAAATCCCCATCCGTCCAAAATTATCAGTGCTGCTTTCTTCATCTGTCAAAATTTTACTCAAAGGTACAGCCGGAAAACCAAAAAGGGGTACACATTTGAAAATCATCCTCAAGGTGGGCCCTGTATATTTCAATCTGCATTTTTGGCCTATTGTAAGGCTGTCTTCGCAAGGATTCCGATAACGTGGTTTCCCCTTTAAAAAACTCCAGACCCGACTTTGGCACCTTCTTTGCCATTACCTTAGAGAAAGTCGATTTAAAAAAAATTGTTCAGTCGGACTTTTAGAGCAATTGACTTTACAAAATGGTCCGGCGCCAAAACAAATGAGATGCGAACCGCACTTCTGATAGGATTATTGAGTTCATTATCCTGGACAGCGATGAGCCAGGATTCACAGCCCTTTTTGAAGGCCATGAACGAGGGCAATAGCACTGCACTTTCCATGTTGGTGGATCAGCAGGCAGATTTTCAAATCGGGGAAAATCGGCAGAAAGTCAACCGCAACCAGGCAGAAAAGATGCTGGAAACCTTTTTTGCCCCTAAAAGCGAGCTGCGATTTCTATTCCGACATCAGAGCAACACCAATGAAAATAACGGCACCCGCTATAAAATTGGGATGTTGAACGCGGACAATGAGCGATACCGGGTTTTTGTGCTTTTCAAGATGGATTCCGGCGACATGAGCATAGCAGAACTGGCTATTGAATCACCTTAGTGGTAAAGGCAGGTAGTCAAGTGTTGGGGGTAGGCTGATGGCTGTTGGTTGATGGCGGATGGCTGATGGCCGATGGCTGCTTGGTGCGTAAGTTAATAGTATCCTGCATCTTATCGATTTTATAAGGTTATTCATTATCGGAGAAAAATTGGTTGATGGCCCACTAAAGCTTTGGGGAAAAGAGAGCTTTTCGGCTTAGTCTTTGCGACTTTGTGGCTTTGCGAGAAACCAATATCCTACACAGCGAATCACCCATAAATCCCTCCTTCCTGCCAGGAGGTTAGAACTCTCGCCCGAAAAATTATTGTCAACTGTCCATTGTCCATTGTCAATTGAAACCCCCAATTCGTAATTCGTAATTGATTAATTCGTAGTTTACTGACTCACAATCGAATAATTCACAAAGGATGATTATTCGTATCTGAGGGATTCGATGGGGTCCAGTTGCGAGGCTTTTACGGCCGGATACAGGCCCGATGCGAGCCCCACCACCGTGCAGGTCACCAAACCGAGTATTATCCAACCCCAGGGAATGATAAAGCTACCCCCTAGCAAAAGAGTGACCACATTACCCACTGCAATTCCGAGGAATATTCCCATGACCCCACCCATTTGACAAATGATGATGGCCTCGATTAAAAATTGACCGATAACCGTTTTTCGGGTGGCGCCAAGTGCTTTGATTATACCAATCTCGCGGGTCCGCTCGGTGACAGAAACTAGCATGATGTTCATCAGGCCTATTGCAGCTCCGAGTAGTGTAATAAAGCCGATTGATACCGCTCCGATCCGGAGTGTAACTGTATTCTCTCGAATGATGGAGACCAAATTCTCGCTGAAGGTGATCTCAAAATCGTTTTCTTCTCCCACGCGCAAGCCCCTGGCATTTCGCATGACTCCAATGGCGTGTTCCCTGGCCTCATCCAGTGATGCATCGAAAGGCACCTGCACGCTTATCCTAAAATTAGAGCGATCGGTGGCGTAAAACCGCCTTGCGTTCAAAAGTGGAATCAATACCACTCTATCCGTGGCCTGGGTCATTGCGGCACCCTGTCTTTGAAGTGTTCCAACCACGGTATAGCGTCTGCCATCGACAGTGATGTGCCTGCCAATTGCACGCTGATCATTCCCATTGAACAGCATGGATACCACATCGCTACCAATTATGGCAGCATGGCTTCCATTGTCGAGCTCAATCTGGGAAAAATAACGACCTTCTTCCAGTTCCCTGCCAAACACGAGTGCGTAATTCTCATCGACTCCCTCTAGTGTTACGTTGGGGTTGGTCTCCTGATTGCCGTGTACAATGGTAGCGTTGCTTTTGCAGACAAAAGAAACGGCTGTAGCGGACGGATAATCCATTCCGGTTTTAAATGCGGATGCCTGCCGGTAGGAGATGGGATCACCAACTCTCACTGTCCGACCACCCCTGCGTCCGGTGGTCTCCACATTCCTCTGTTCTACGGTAAAAGAGTTGGCGCCGAGTGAGGCGAAATTATCGCTCATGGAGTAAATGGCTGCATCGATGGCCGTCAAAATACCTACAATGGCCATTATACCAAAGCCGATAATCAACATGGTGAGGATGGACCTCAACAGATTGGCTCTGATGTTTTTTAGTGAAATTCTGACATTTTCCCAAAATCCGGTCATGCTACAAATATACACTCACTGAGTTGAATTCCGATAGCTTTTCGACCACTGACACCGGGAGGGGGACAAAATCACCCAAATACTTTCTCAATTTTCTTAACCATGGGCTCGTGGAGGATGCCGTTAGATGCAATAATGGTTCTCTCGCCCACAAAATCGCCGGTGTTTTTCCAGCAACTCACTCTTCCTCCGGCCTCTTCCACTATCAGGGCCCCGGCGGCGACATCCCACTCTTTTAATCCGTACTCAAAAAAGCTGTCAAACCTACCTGCGGCCGTATATGCCAGATCGAGGGCCGCACTTCCGAGACGCCTGACACCTCTGGTCTCGGATAAAAACCGGTATAGCAACTCAAGGTAGGATCCGAGCTGACTGAAATCCTGGTAGGGAAATCCGGTGGCCAAAAGGGAATTCTCCAGATTGCGCGTTTTGCTCACCTGAATCTTCTCACCGTTCAATTTGGCTCCACCTCCCAAAATCGCTGAAAAGGTTTCTCTGAGATTGGGTTCTGCGACACAGCCCATTACCAATTTACCCTCGTGTTTGAGGGCAACACTTACTGTGTAGAGCGGGAGTCCGTGTACGTAATTGGTGGTTCCGTCCAGTGGATCAACGACCCAGGTGAAGTCCCGTGAGACATTTTGAGTGACATCCTCTTCGGTGAGAAATCCAGAGCCGGGAAGCAGGGTGCCCAGTTTATCTACCAGCATATTTTCAGCCTTGCGGTCGATATCAGAAACCAGGTCGTTTCTGCCCTTGTATTCAATGTCGGCATTGTTGAATTCCGCTCTCTGGCGGAGTGCCCAGTGGGCTGTTTCTTCAATAATCCCAATAAAATCATTCTCCAGCTCTGCTGCGCGGGATAATGCATCCATACATTTGGTTTAAGGGAAATTATCCCATTTCAGCTTTTACTTCTTTAACTTGCGGTACCATCCTTTTCAGCATACCTTCTATGCCCGCCTTCAAGGTGACGGTGGATGAAGGACAACCACTGCAAGCACCCTGCATTACGAGGGTTACCACGCCATCCTCAAATCCCTTAAATTCAATATTGCCACCGTCCATTTCGACAGCAGGTCTTACGTAGGTATTGAGCATCTCCTTGATCTTCACAACTATTTCAGCATCGTCTCCGTCGTATTCTTCGTTCTCCTTTTCCCACTCCATTTTGGCCTCCATGTAGCCATCTTTGACAATGGCATTGCCCTCTT
The DNA here is from genome assembly GCA_003559985.1 of Saprospirales bacterium. Taxonomy (GTDB): domain Bacteria; phylum Bacteroidota; class Bacteroidia; order Chitinophagales; family Saprospiraceae; genus PWJY01. The sequence goes on along the minus strand of PWJP01000282.1, from coordinate 8,933 downwards.
CGATGTATTCTTTGAGGATGTTTTTCAACTTCAACATAATATCCTCCCAGGCGTAATTCATTTCCTTGGTCACGGTGACGAAGTTATTACAGATATAAACACCCTTGACGAAAGGCAAATCAAAGAGGTGTGTGGCCAACGGACTCCACTCCTCAGCGGTTTCAGCATCCTGGAAGTCAGCGGTCCCCTCGAACAGCATTCTGTTGGTCACGTATTTAAGTGATTCCGGGTTGGGTGTTTGCTCGGTGTAAAGCAGTACCGGGCTTTTAGTTTTTGTACTCATGATCCTTGGTTTTAACGAACTAACGAATGACTCAACGGATGGTTGTATTGAATCCATTAAAGTATTCGATTGATTTGTGCAAAGGTATGAAAAAGCAACCATCTGATTTGGGATTGGATTGGTTAATGGCCGTTGGCCAGTTGTGAATTGGTGAGTCTGTGATTTGGTGAGTTGTCTGCAAGAGGCGCAATCTCGATGTTGTCGGCAGTATATCTTTATGCAGGCATTGTTGAGTTTAGAGGATTTTTCTGGGAAAAAAGGTTTCTTTGCGTCTTTCTTTGCCCACACCAAAGCATTGGGGGTCAATTGAATTCTCCGTGATCTCTGTTCCACTGTGGTGAACTCTTTTCCAGTTGTGATTTGGTGAGTCTGTGAATTGGTGAGTTGGTTGCGAGGCCGCTACCCCGATGTAGTAGGCAGGATATCTATTCGCAGGGATTGTTGAATTCCCAGGATTTTTCCTGTTCACAGAGATTTTCATCAAAAAAAAGCAAAGCACTGCGGATTCGCAAGGCATTGTTTACATACGGTAAATCACTCAAATTAGGGAAAAAACTATTACAATTTAACCCTGTAAACCAATCAATTGCGGTTGTTGATTTGCTCCTTGATTTGAGAGAGGCTTCTTTTTACCGGATTGAGATTGGTGTGATTTTCGCTTTGGTCCAGAATGACCTGATTCATCGCAAAAAAGTACCTGTTGCCGGTGAAGGAAGAAATAGAGACAATTTCAGCAGCCTGGTCTCTTGGCAACAGAAAATAGGGATTACAGATGTCGTTGTTTTTGGACCATGAGTTTAACCTCACAACAGATTGGTAATTGCTCATGATGACGTAAAGTACGGTATTGTTAGAGGAATATCCTTCAGGCAGGGAAGCACAGGCCATCACTTCAGGGTCAAGATCAATCTCCTCGGCCAGGGCATGCCATCCGGTTTGATCTACCGAAAATTGAATGCCCTCCTTTCGGACTTCTTCACCTTCCTCGTTTTCTTCATACCAAATTAGGGTTTCCATATACAAATCTGACACAGGAGACCAGGTAGCCAGGTCACTCTCACCTTCCAGTGTAAAAAGCTCTTTTCCTGTCATTGTCTGGACATTGCTGTATTCTACGCGCAGAGAGGGGGGATTGTCCGGATTTATACTGAGATCATTTCCAAGGCTGTCTTTAGCAACCAGTTTATTGGCAGAATAGACATCCAGCAAACTATTTTCTCCCATGAATGAAAGATTAGAGGCAATCCAATCAGACGGTTTCCGAGTGATGAGGAGAAACACCTTTATGTTATCATTGGCGGGCTCCCCGGCATCGTCCAGAAAATTTCCGGGGCCGACGACCAAAGTGGTTTCATCGTCTATTTTCAAAAGGCGCTCCTCTTCAAGAAAAATATCAGAGAAACCCGTGTAGGAAGGCTTGAGGTCGGATTTGAGATTTTGTATATTGCCTGCGTAATCAAAGTTGCCATCGGGAACAAAGATATCCTCGTCCTTAAAACAAGATGTCAGAAGGAGCATCGTCATCACGGTGGCAAGAGCAACAGTTGAATTAATGTTCATCGGTAAACTTTTCAATATTTTTTATGCATAAAGCAAATAACAGATATCAGACAACTTGAGACCATGGTTTTGTTGCCTGAGCAATAAAATTTATCTAAACCGGTAACGAATACCAGCCTGCACCCCGTAGGTAAAGTAGTTTTGGGATACCGGATGCTCGCTGACGGTTATGGGATTTACGCGATAAATAAACCTGGGTTCTACCATAATGGAGTACCGGCTGTCGAGGCGATAGCCCACTCCAAAACTACCGGTGACGCTCATCCCCAATTTCGCCCGGAAAATATTTCTGCCGGTCTCCCCATCTTCAAATGACATCGGCTCACCGGAGGCAGATATTATTTCACCCCTACGTGCAAATGCAATATTGAACATAAAGCCGGCAGAGGGAGCAAAAGTCCAGTTTCCGGAATTAAATTCGTAGCCAAAAACCACCGGGATGTCAATCATTTGGTAGCGGTTATAGACCGTGCGGACCCGCTCACCGGACTCAATAATAGACAAAGTATCGAAGACAAAGGTGGTATCCATGGGCGCATTAATAATAGTGTCGATCAAAACATTGACCACCCTACTGCGCTCCTCATCGGGGTCTGTAAACCTGAATTTTTCATTGATTTGATTGATAGATACTCCGGTTCTAAGTGCAAAACCGTTTTGAAGAATGGCTGATATTCTGGCTGTGGCTCCGTAGGAAATCACATAAGATTCGGTTTCTTCTCTGGCATCGACCCACTCCCGGAACTCCGGTGATGAAGGGTCCAATGTCTTGCTAAAAAAATCGGGACCGGCCATGACATCCAGGGCAAAATACCTCAGCGGAATCAGTGGTTCAAAGCAATTGGGATTGTTGCGGATTGCGCAGTGGTTCAAATTCAGAGCCGAGTGTTTTTCCTCCGATAGGCGCTGTCCCATCCTCTCTCTCCAACTCTCCACCCCGAGCAATTCCATCGCAGCTCTTCTGACAAAAACGGATTCTTCCTCCATGCCTTCAGCGGCTAAATCACCCTCAGATTCAAAAGGCTCTGCCAGTATGTTTTCCTCTACCGCCAAACCATCACCCAAGCCAGGCAACATATCTCCACCGGCTTCTAAATAATCACCGGAAGAACTGCCATCGGGTGATTGACCGGAAAGTTCGGGGCCGGAGGTATGGGAAGTCTCAGCAGCACTGCCTGAAGTTCTTTCAGCGCTTGTAGATGTTCCAGAAGAAGGGGTTGCGGACTCAAAGTTTTCACCCATGCGATCGGAGCGGGTACCACTTTGCATCTCTCCCGGCATCATATCTTCCGGGGAGGCGGATATACTTTCATCTTCATAACCGGATTCGGATTGACTCCAAATCTCCTGATCTCTATCTTCAGCATCTGCAGGCACACTGTATGTTTGAGTGGGAGTCGGGTCAGGGGCGGCATCACTGGCAGCCACAGCGGAAATTTCTCCACGAGTGGGCAGCAGCAGCCAAATCAGAAGCGCCAGTAGCAATGCAATGAGCAAGCCAATCAGCAACTTACGGCGCAGAGCGGCCATTTTGCGCTGGCGGACTATATTGCTCCAAATATGACCGGGCGGATCCACCGCGTGGTTGCCCAATTTGGAGCTAAAGAGTTTGTCGATATATTGTTGACTCAAGTCCATTCATTTATATTATATCAATATCAACTGCAAATTCTTCAATGCATCCTGGAGGAACTTTCTGGCCTTAAGCAACTGGGACCTGGAAGTACTCTCCTGGATTTCCAACATATCCGCAATTTCACTGTGTTTATAACCCTCAATCACATACAGGTTAAAAACTACCTTGTAACCATCCGGCATAGAGTTTATAAGTTCCAGCAATTCGGCCTCTGAAATATTCTCTACCGCTTTGCTCTCCACTTTTTTCTCCTTCACATCTTCAAGCGTACTAAACTCGTTTTTGTTTGAACTCTTCTTGAGAAATTTTATGGCGGAATGCACCATAATTCTCCTGATCCAACCTTCAAACGAGCCTTTGTGCTTAAATGTATGCAATTTATTATAGACCCGGATAAATCCATTCTGCATTATATCTTCCGCTTCAACCCGGTTGCGTGCATACCTCAGGCAGAGGGCGAACATCTTTGGGGCGAATCGCTCGTAAAGCAGTTGTTCACATTCTCTGTCCGATTTTAAACAACCTTCAATAATTTCGCGGTCAGTCAACTCCACCGGGTTAATTACAATTATGAGAAACCATTAATACAAAAAACGCTGCCTGTCACTAACATCTTTTGGAAAAAAATTTGTGTGACCTCTTACAGACAAGCTAATACTATGAACGCAAGCCAGGGCATATTTATTAACAAAATACTAAATTAGGGGAACGGGGGCCGGGAAAAAAATTTCCAGCTCACGTCACTCAGCCATTGCAGCGGGCTGTCCTTCTCTTGCCACGAGTTCTTCGAAGGGGATAACCACATCCAGTCCTTTGGATTGAAAGTAAGAGGCAATCCTGTCGGCGGGAAGCGGAGAGGCTACCAATGCAAAATCACCACCCCATGCACCGAGGCTTTTTACCACCCCTTCAAAATCGCTGAATAGCTCATCCTGAACACGAGTGAATCCAAGTAGCGATGAAACCATGTTCTCGGTCTCTACCAGGTTTCTTGAAAATTCATCAAGGGAGGTCGAAGCTGCACATGCTCTGCTGAGTTCGCTGATCTCATCGACTTGTGATTGCATTATGCCATTAGACTTTTCCTCAAAATGGGCAATGGCCTCGCGGCTGTTCTTTTTCTGTCCGAGATAGACGAAATGAAGATTATTTACAAAGCCGGGATTGAAATCCAGGTAGCTGATTTTTATGTTTTCCTCGTTTCTGGTGTAAAGAAGCGGCGAATCTGCCCGGGCGCAAGCAATGTCGTAACCGGACCCGCCAAATGTGCGATCGTAAAGTTCATAGGCTTCCACATCGGCCCATTGTGCTATACAGTAAACCAGCGAGGAAGATGAACCCAGGCCCCACTCTCTGTTAAATTCCAGCTTCGTCGTTATTTTGAATCCGTACCACTGGGATAGAAAATCTGAATTCAGTCTGCAGGCCTCATTTAGAATGGCTGATAGTTTTTCAGCGACCTGCTCGTCTGTGGACTTCTCGAACTTCATGTCAAAAAGCGAGCAAACGCCCTTGAACCAGGTGTTCCCGTCGGGGTCAAGTGCATTCCACTTAATGTCTGATCCCCGACCCTTCTTCACTTCAAGGTGTTGTCCCATGCGCACAGGCAATGCAAATGCAGTGGCACCCCGGAGTACAAAATACTCACCGGTCACCATTAACTTACCCTTTCCGTAGTACGTTTCGATCGCTTTAGTCAATTTGGACCTAAAAATAGGAACATATTTTATTGTCGCAAATATATGACAATATTATATGTTAAAAAATTTTATACGGAAAATATGAAGAAAATTATAAAAAACTTAGCGGGCTGGTTTTTTATACTGAAAAACAATTATTTACAAATAAATAAAAGCCTTTATTTCACAGGTCTGGCACATCGGACATTTTCCAGGAAATTTCTCACGGAATTGAAGGAAATGATTCGGGACTCAAAATAGAGGGCAGCTTTCTCGGATTCTTCCGGCGAGGCATTGAGGTGGTTTAGAATATTTTCCAGATGCATTTTCATGTGTCCGTATTGAATACCGGTGGTAATCAGCGAGCGAATGGCAGCAAAATTTTGAGCCAGTCCAGTACAGGCTGCTATACCCATCAACTCCCGGGCACCGGGATTTCCGAGCATTTCCAGCGACCTTTTTGCCAGCGGATGAAGGCAGGTCAACCCACCCACTGTTCCAATGGCGAGCGGAATATCCAGGCTGAATTTGAAAACACCATTTTCCACACTGCAATCGGTCAGGCTTTGGTAACGACCACTCCGGGCGGCAAAAGCATGGCCGCATGACTCCACTGCCCGAAAATCATTGCCCGTCGCCAAAACCACAGCATCCAGGCCGTTGAACACCCCTTTATTGTGGGTAACAGCGCGGTATTTGTCCAATTGCGCAATTTTAACTGCCTTGTGAAAACGATCGGCAAACTCAGCGGCTGTGAGTGAAGATTGGGGGTGGTGAAGTGAGTCCACAGAGCACTCCACCCAGGCTCTGACCAGACAATCCGGGGTGTAATTTGACAGAATGGCCATTAAAAACTCAGGCTGATCTCCATTTTTCAAATCTTCTCGATTGGCAAAAAGCCATTTCAATCTTTTGAGGCACTCCTCCAGTATGGTATTGATAAAATTGGCACCCATGGAATCGCAGGTGTCAAAGGTGAGAACCAGCTGGTAGTAATTATCCAGTTCCTCGGTTTTATCAGTGAGCATTATTTCTCTTACGCCCCCGCCCCGCTTTTCCATATTCTTTACAAAGGGAGCGATGTGGTGATTCAGGTCACTTTTCAGTTCGCTGTTAAAAAGCTGTTTGAGAGAGTCGGGGTCACCACTCCAAAAGAAGTGTATCTGGCCAATTTTTTCAACGTCCTTTATCTCGTATTGAAAACCACCCCTTTGGGCCCAAAATTTAGAGGCACTGGAAGCTGCTGCAACTACCGAGCTCTCTTCGATGACCATGGGAATGCAATAGGTCTTATTGTTGATCAAAAAATTGGGGGCCACGCCGTAAGGGAGGATATGATTGGAGATGGTATTTTCAGAAAAGCCGTCGAAAATGTTTTGCACATCCGGGTCGCTCAGGTGAAACATTTCAAAAGTTTCCTGCGCACTTTCTGAATCCCCGAAGAAGTTTTCGCAAACCCAGTTCAGTTTTTCCTGTTTGCTGAGTCTCGAAAAACCCCTGATTGATCTATCGTTTTTTCCTTTCATCATTTCTAATGGTCTTCAGCAGGAATAACCCACCGCCTAACAGACTTTGTAGTGCAAAGTTGGCAATTTATTTTATCCGCAAAAAGGCTTTGGCCAAATAATATCCGCGCAGTTGACTAATTACATGCGTCCTGAGGTCCTCGTAATCTCCCGTGGCGTACTTCAAAAACCCACTGGCCTGTCCGTAAATGGCGCGAAAATGCGACTTTTGGGTGAAGTAGTATCCATCCAGGTAGTCTCTTACGCCCCCGGAAACAATCAACTCCCGGACCTGGCATTTTTCACCGAGTTCTTCTTTCAACTCATTGGAAATTTCAACCATCTCCCCGGCGGTATGACCTATCTGAGTGAGCGGTGCAAAGGTCTTCATTTTTTGCTCATCGGATCTGAGTAGTTCCAGTTTGCTGAAATTGGTTCCTCCATGAGCCCCGAATTCCACAGCCTGAAGGGGCAGTTTAAACAATTCTCGCATACTGGCTCTGCCAAAGCCCTGCCCTACTTCCTTGACGACAATCCTCAATCCAGTGCTATTAACAGCGGACCTGATAATCTCAAGGGGACTGAGCTCAAACCGGTCTCCCTCTGGCTGCATGGCCTCCTGCAATGGATTCACGTGAATGAACAGCCCATCTGCACGCAGCAATTGCACCAGGTCTTCAACCTGGGTCCAATTCCCATTTTTTGCAAAGGGATGCAATTGGGCAATACCGAGATTGGCGTAAAAGGGCTGGTCGTCACCAATGGTATCGCGGAAATCAAAATCCGGGAGGCGGGACTTATCGCCCTCCAGCAGGCTCCTGCAGGACCCAAGACCAAAACCCATTCCGAATTCCCGGCAAGCCCTGCAAAGGTTCCGGTTGATGGTTTCGGCCATTTGGGTACCGCCCGTCATACTGGATACCCAGACAGGTACACGAAGTTTTTTTCCGGCGAAAGCAAAGGGTTCGGCTTCTTCATAAACCGTCGGGTGAGGGCTGAGTACGGGTTCGTACCAAAACCTGGAATCAATGGCCGCGGATTCCTGTCTCGCCTGAAAAGCTAGTTCAATGTGGTCTTTTTTTCGAGATTCGGCTGAATCCCCTGTCTTATTTTCCTTCTTACACATTCGGTCTGTTTATTACCAGTTGCCAAACAACCGCACGGCAATAATTGATTTAAAAATCACCGGATTTTATTTCACAGCAATTTCTTTTTGGGGTTGCTTTGCAAGGCGTATTTGTCTAGTTTCTTTTTGTCCTTTTTGTCAATTTTCCCTTCTTTTGCCATAAACAGGTGCTCATTGGAGCTGAAGGTGTTGTCCACGCCGACTTTATTGGTGATATTCCAGCGGTCGAGTTTATCGCGAACAGGCCCCCTGGCCCCTGTGATGTATATTTCCAGATGCCTCCTTCTCCAATCCAGTATCCAGTCCTGTAGCGCATGAGCGGCAGAACTATCAATTGAGGTAAGCGTGTGGGCGTTAAAAACCACCATTCGAAGGTCTTCTCCTTTCTCTCTCATCCAATCGTCAATACGGCTTTTTACAAAATCGAGATTGGCAAAATACAATGGTCCGTCGATACGGAAAATAAGTATTTCGTCTGACTCCTCCAGGTCGCTGAATCGCTCGGTATTCCTGTAGAGATTGGTGCCGGGGACCCTTCCCAGTTTTGCCATATGTGGCACTGAAGCTCTGAAAACCACCAGTACGATGGATAGCAAAAGTCCTATTACAATTCCGATTTCTATACCGCCAAAAAGAGTGGACAGAAAAGTGACAATCAGGAGAAAAAAATCCGCCCGGTCTTTTTTCCAGAGTTTCGCGGGCTCCTTTACGTTGATTAAGCCTACAACAGCCACCATGATGACCGCGGCAAGAATTGCGTTAGGCAAGTAGTAGAAAAGGGAAGTGAAAAAGAAAATGGTTCCAATTACCAGCAACGCACTAAATATGGCAGACATTCCGGTTCGTCCACCTGTGTGGGCATTGATAGCAGTTCTGGAGAAACTGCCGGTAACGGGGATACCCTTGAGGAAACCGGCGGCGAAATTGGCCAATCCCAGTCCCACCAGCTCCTTATTGGAGTCCAGTTGATAATTTTTTCGACGGGATTGAACGGTTTTTGCCACCGCGTAACTCTCCGCAAATCCAATTAGGGTAATAGTGAGAGCTATCGGAAGCAATTTTGCAAAAACACCTCCCTCAAATGCGGGCAGCGAAAAACCTGCAAATCCAGCCTGCACCTCCCCTATCACCTGCACTCCGGAGT
>PWJP01000114.1 GCA_003559985.1 Saprospirales bacterium | reverse complement strand
TTTAACACAACAATGTATGTACAATTAATGTATGTACATGTAAATTTGTATCATCTAAACAAAACTTATTAATCATGAAGAACTTAAGTATTTTATTCGCCTTTGCAGTTTCACTCGGTCTGGTGTTCACATCAGAGGCTTATGCTACTCACGGCCACAATGAAATGACCATTGACAATTCAGAGAGCACATTGTATTGGAAGGGATATAAAGTAGGTGGCTGGCACGAAGGGTTTGTGACCATCAAAGAGGGTACCCTGAAGTTTGATGACGAGGGATCTTTCACCGGAGGAAATTTCGTCATTGACATGACCACTATTATTGCCACCGATCTTTCAGGTGATTCAAAAGAAAGACTTGAAGGTCATTTGAAATCAGATGACTTCTTTGGAGTGGAGACCCATCCAGAGGCTCACCTTGACATCAAACGAGTAATTTCTCGAGGACAGCCGGGTGACTATAGAATTGTAGCTGATCTGACCATAAAGGATATCACCCACGAGATTCGGTTCAATACCAAGATGGAGGATAAGGGAGATATGAAAACTGCCACCGCGGAATTCAAAGTCGATAGATCACTATATGACGTACGTTTCGGCTCGGGAACATTTTTTTCCAACCTTGGAGACAATACAATCTATGATGAATTCGATATAAAAGTGAACCTTGTCGTAAAGTAATGCGTTCAACTAGTAAATTGATTAAACTTGTAAATTTTTCATAGCAATTGTTTTTGGTTAGGGCCCCGCAACGGGGCCTTTTTTTTGGCCCTGGGTCGTCTAACTTCAGACTCTTTTCTCTCAGTAGCAAATCACATCACCGGTCAACTCCATCAACTACTCCAATCACTTCAAAAAAAATCTTTCAAATAATTTTTCCTGTTTTTAAAAATCATCGTATATTTGTCACATCAAAGAAATCTATAGTTTAGAACCGCTTATTAGGGTTAAGCGTTTGTAAGTTGAAAATTTTTCATAGCAATTGTTTTTGGTTAGGGCCCCGCAACGGGGCCTTTTTTTTTACCCCTGTGCGAGCAAATTTTGTAAGCCATTTCATATATTGCTGCAGGTCTCCAAATTTATTACCCACATTTGAACCTCCCCTACTTTTTCCCCTCCTTTCTGCAAAACATTGTTGATTTTCCAAAAACCACTATCTTTGCCCATGCAAAGGTTGCACATTGTTTGCTAAAAGGGAATTCCGTGAAATTCGGAAACTGTGCCCGCAGCTGTAACCTCTGAATTCAAACCACTATCCACTGTTGAGGATTTTTCAATGGGAAGGGAGGTTTGAAGGCCGGAATTTTCGCCGGACAGAGTAAGTCAGAAGACCTGCCTTTGCAAAAGATTTTCTTGGCTTTCGGGACAAAAGCGGGGAATGCTTTGAGCTGCAATGGACAATTGTATATTTTGCACCTGCAAAGGAGTGGCCTTTGCTGCATTCCACACTGGCAGTCCCGTCTAAATTGACGCGGATTTTGAGGCTAATAGTTATTCTGATATTATTTCTCCCGGCATTTCAACCACTGGTTGCAAAACCCGACACCACCCTGACTTTTGACGAGGTCCTTATATCGGGCACCTCTTCGATTAACTTTTTTCCTACAGATTCTATTCAAAGTAACCGGCAGACCTCCAACAGTCTGAATTCACTCCACTACTCATCCATCAACCTGCGCGAGTATGCACCCGGGGGAATAGCCACCTTTACTTTCCGCGGGACCACTCCACAGCAAAATGAGGTATTTTGGAACGGACTTCGGTTAAACAATCCCATGACCGGACTGACGGACCTGAGTTTGTTTCCACTCTCACTTTTTGATGCTGTGACCTTGCATCCGGGGCACAATAAAAACCTCGACTTTTCAGGATTCTCCGGGGGTGCCATACTCCTTCATTCCCAGGGACAGGCCGATACAGCCGGTGTGTTCAGATGGAAAATGGAGAACCACCTTGACCAGGTCAGCAACCGCAGCCATTTTATCGACCTCTACAATCGACGGGGAAATACCACCTTTCACATTAGAGGACAACTCCGGAATGCAAGAAACAATTTCAGCTACAAAAATCCATCGGGTGAGCAAACCACTGCGGCACACAATCACCTCAATCAAAAAAGTCTAATCGCAGAGACCACCACTCAATTCAGCGACAGTCGCTCACTGAGATTATACGCCTGGATTCAGGATACGGACAGGCAAATCCCTCCTACTCTCTTTCAGGCCCACAGTAAAGCTGTTCAAAGAGATAGATCACTCAGGGCGGGAGCTACATTTACCTCTGGAAAGGGCCCCGGTCTGCTTTTCCTAAATGCCGGATTCATAGCCGAACAACTCATTTACGAAGACAGTCTGACCTCCGAATTTTCTGACAGCGACATCTACCAATTTCAGACCTCAGCCAGGTATCAAATTCAACTTCTTCCGAACCTACCCATTCAGGGAAAAATCAGCTATCAAAACAACCGAATACACTCCACCGCTTATGAGGACCGGGTGGAAGAAAATCATTTGGACCTCGGGTTTGACATTGACTACGAAGGATTGTGGGATGACAAGCTGCGAATGGGCGTAAAGGTCCGAAAGGGCTTTGGGTCCAGAGCCACCACTCCCCTGCTCTTCAATGCGCAAACAGATTTTTTAACGGGACCAGGGACCCGTATTACCGCTTCCTGGGGTACCCATTACCGGCTTCCAACCTACAACGATCTCTACTGGCCCTCCCTCGGAAACCCGGACTTAAAATCAGAGCGGGGGTGGAATGCAGAATTGGGACTAAATTCCCGTCAAGTGAAATTCATCGATCTGGTTCGAATCAACCTCTTTCTCAGGCATACCGATGAAATGATTTATTGGACCAATTTTGGCGGCACATGGCGCCCGGAAAACCTCAGTTCGGTTCGTGCCAAAGGACTTGAATTGAGAATAGAACAAAGAGTACAATTCGGCAATTTTGACACGCGATGGACAGCCGGTTACGATTTCAACCACAGCACACTAACGGAAGAGCGCTTCCCGGGTGACCCCGCAAAGGATAAACAACTCCCCTACCAGCCAAAACACGCTGCATTCGGCTCCGTAAAAGTCAATTGGCGAAAATTCACTGCCGGCACCCAATGGAAATACAGTTCTACCCGCTATGTTTCTGCAGATCACAGCAGTTCGCTGGATCCAATTATCCTGGGAGGTGTCCATGTAGATAAAAATTTCAGCGCAGCGGGGCTGGACTGGAAGGTCGGTATTTACGCAGACAACGTACTGGATCGCCAGTTCCAGTCTGTGAATCAGCGCCCGATGCCGGGTCGTGTAATAGGAATGAGATTAATCACAAAATTCACTAAATAAATAATTATGACACAGTATTTTACCAAAGTAGTATTGATGGCCTTAGCCGCAATGGGTTTATTGTTTACTTCCTGTAGTTCAGACGATGACAATGGAGGAATGACGGGAACAGAGGGACTTGAAAAAGACCGCCATGCACTCGTCGTTAATGAGGGCGGATTCCAACAGGCGAATTCTTCCCTTGGGATTTTGGACCTGGATACACGGGAGTACCTGCCCAATCAATTTTCTGAGAATACCGAAAATTCCCTGGGGGACATTTTTCAAAGTATTTACCTAAATGAAGAAAGAGCCTATCTGGTGGTCAATAACTCTTCCAAAATAGAGATACTCAATCTGGAGACTCTGGAGCACGAAGGCGCCATAA
>PWJP01000189.1 GCA_003559985.1 Saprospirales bacterium | reverse complement strand
TGGCGGAACTCCGGCTGATCCGGTATCGCCGGTTGGCGGTGGTGACGGCGGACGTGAGACTGTTCAGGACGTTTCTGTTACGCTTGTTGGTGGCGGATCAATCGGACAAGAGCAGCTTGAGGAGCTGGGTAATGCGCTATCAGACAACGGTGGCCGTATCGGGTCATTCCGTGTTCAGAGGGCTAACTGATGGCTGTGGTTCTCGACAATAACATTATCACGTCTGGTCTGCCGGACGGGTTCACGCAGAACAACCCTGCGATCCTGTACCAGAACTTTTTCCGTGATGGCGGCGTTTTGAGTTCAAGCGGGCATTCTGGCGCGCATGTTCCTGAGAATGCAACCACGGGCTTGACATACGACTTTTGGCGTCCCGATAGTTTACCGGCCACGATTGACGTGGAGCTTGACGGTGCGGAAAAAGCCGATGCCGCTGGCATCGCGTTTACCGGCGCTGGCGGGAAGGGCTGTCTGATTGAGGTTAAATATCACAATGGCAGCGGCTGGGTTGTTGCTGCTGATGCAATGCTTGTTGAGCGTGTGGCCTTATTTTTGTTTGATGAAGTTGAGGCTTCGCGGTGGCGTATCAGGATTTCAGGCGGCAGTGGCATGCCTGATGTTATTGATGTTTCTCTCGGTAAGGCTTTGCGTATTGAGCGCAGAATATATCAGGGCTTCACGCCAGACCGTTTTGCGATCAGCACGGAGTACGCCGTGAACAGGTCACGGAACGGGCAGCGGCTTGGGGCGACGGTTGTACGGGAAGGGATAGATAACAACGTGACGTTTGACAATCTAACTGGCGCGTGGGTGGATGGCAATCTCAAGCATCTCATAAATCATATACGCCGGACGCTGCCTTTTTATTGGGCGTGGCGTCCACTGAAGTATTCCGGCGATGTGGTGTTTGCGTGGGGTGATGGCGACGTTCGCCCTGAGAATTCAGGACCGGCAGATTACAGGCGGTTTTCTCTATCATACGAGGGCATCGGCCCCGCTACAATTGATGGTCCGCAATGAGCAGAGAGGTCATACAGTTTGTTGAGCTTCGTCTTGACAGGTGCGGTCTGTCTTACGGGGTGTCGCCGTGTTCAGCTGCTATTGGTGTGACGGGTGAGACTCAGTGTTTTAATACAGCAATCACCTGCCAGGACAGAAACAACTACGATAATTCAAGCCAGTTTGTTTTGCGTTTTGTTTCTCCTAGCGAGGATATTCCGCCGGAGGTTTACGAGGGCGCTGATCTGGTTGTGCCGTCGCTGATGGATTTGCGCATAACGCCGGGCAGGATTGAGCCGGGAAAGTCGCTGGGCCGTCGCGCTTCGGTGTCCGCTCTAATAACCGATCATCCGCATCATGATCGGGGGCTTGATCCGTACATTGATGAGCGTGATGAAGAATTCTCGGCGCAGGGGTCATTGTGGACTCGGCTCGTTGCAAGAAACCCGTTCATTGTTAATCGGCCTATGTTTTCATACGTCGGCTATCGAGGTGATGCGCTCGACGCTTATCAGCGTAGGCGATATATTGTCAACTCCGTGTCGGGTCCGGATGGTTCCGGTAGTGTTCGTGTCACTGGAAAAGACCCGTTAAAGCTCGCAGATGATGACCGATCTGTTTGCCCCAAGCCAAGCAATGGGGTTCTGGCAGATGATATATCATCGTCTGATACCATCTTTGACTTGCTGCCGGAGGGAATCGGAGACGAGGAATATCCAGAGTCGGGTCTGGTGATTATCAGTGATGAGATAATTGAGTACACACGCTCAGGCGACACAATGACCGTTGTTAATCGGGGTGTGTTCGCGACTGATCCAGAGGATCACGAGGCGGCTGATAGCGTACAGGCTTGTGCTGAGTTTTCAGGCTCTCCGTGGTCCGTGGCGCGGGATTTGTGGATTGATTTTGCAGGAGGTGATCCCGACTTTATTCCGTTTTCAGAGTGGGAGGAAGAAGGTGGCCGCTGGTTGCTTGGTTACAATGTTAATGCTGTGATATGTGATCCGACCGGAGTGCGTGAATTGTGGGATCGCTTGTGCGAGACGACGCTTACTTATTTCTGGTGGGATGATGTTCGCGAAGTTATCAGGTTCAGGGCGCTGCGCCCGGTTGATGTGCGTGAGGAAGTGTATGAAATTAACGATGATGCGCATATTGTTGAGGAATCATTTTCTGAGATTGAAGACCCGGACTCACGTAAAAACACGGTGATATTTCACACCGGCATTCGCAATCCGGCGACAGATATTGAGGAATCTGTAAACTATAGAGGTCGAAGGATTCGCGGGGATTTAGCTGCAATCTCAAGCGAGGAATACGGAGACTTGCGAATCCTTAAACTTTGGGGCCAGTGGTTTCGCTTAATCGACGAAGGCGCGGCAACACGGCTTACGTTCAGGACGCTTGCGAGATACCGTGACGGTTTGAAAAAATACAGGTGGATGATGGACGCGAAGGATGTTGTCCCGAAGTATGAAATCAGTGGCCGGTCGTGGGGCGTGTCTGGTGATATTGGAGATGGAGAATGGATAGATGTTGTTCGTTCTGGTCGTCAAAAAAAGTACGTTTCTATTGCTGCTTCTTCCATTGTTGTTGGAGTTTCAGGTAACGGTGATATTTGGGAGAGACATTCCTTGCCACCGTTTATTTTCTCGCCGAGTTCCGTAGCTTACGCAGAGGATATTGATGTCTTCTGTCTTGTTGCGTCGGATGGTTTCAATATACTTCGTGCGGCAACGTCAATCGACGCTTTTTCGTGGACCACCCGAAGCATCGGCGAGAACGAATGGAGGTCTGTTACACGATCATTGTTTCTTGCTCGTTTTGTTTCTGTTGCATCGTCGGGCACCAACAGGGTTGCGTATTCTACTGCCGGTGAATCGTGGACGAGTGTTGCTGCGTCGGATGATAATGCTTGGTGGGCAATAGAATCATTTGAACAGCTAGAGAGGTTGGTTGCTGTTGCGAAGTCAGGAACGAACCGCATCATGTACTCCGATGATGCGGAAAGCTGGACGGGTGTTTCTGCGGACACGGGCGACTGGACAGACTTAGCACAGCTCCCCGGCAGTGATAGAATTGTTGTCGTCGGGGAGTCGGGTGATCGTGCCATGTATTCAGACGATGCTGGAGAAACATGGGCGGTTGCTTCTGGCGTCCCGGAGGGCGACTGGCAGTCTGTTGAGCCTGTCAGTCAATTGCGGGCGCTGGTTGCGATAGCTAAGACCGGGCCGGTTCGGGTGATGTGGACGTTCGACGGTGAAAGCTGGATTGCCGAAAACGCGATCTCCGCTGGAAATTGGATGGGGCTTGCTTATTCGGATTCGCTTGGTCGGATGCTTGCAGTAGGCGACGGTCTTAGCGCCACGCTTGATGTCGGCGGACGTGCGCTTGATGTTGGCGCGGTTGCCGAGATCACGACGCGGACCAAGGTTGATTTTATCGGTCGTCCGCAGCCGCAGCTGGTGGAGATTGTCGAGGTATCGCCGGACAAGGCCGGACATAGGTACGCCATTGAAGCCGTTGACTTTGATTTCACGGGCCGTTATGGGTTTATAATGGAGGATAGCTCGCTGGATTATGGCGACGCTTCGGACGAATTGCAACGGCGTGGGGCATGGTTCGCGCCGGATGGTGATGGATTCGCCAACGGAGACCTGCCCTACAGATTTATTTGAGGAAGTAAAATGGCTGACTGGATAGAAATATTGCCCGCTGAATATGAG
>PWJP01000089.1 GCA_003559985.1 Saprospirales bacterium | reverse complement strand
GAAAAAAGCGGCCAGGGAACCGCCGAAAGAGTATGCGCCGAGGAAAAATCCTCAAAAAACAACAATCCCTGCAAAAGGATATACTTCCGTCTACATCAAGGTTGCGGCCTCGCAAACAACTAAAAACTCAAAACTACCCGGGCTGAGCCTCAGTCGAAGCCAAAACTCACAAAATCGCCAACCTCTCCACCGCCACATTCCCCTCCCGGTCCCTCAGCCGCACCACGTACACACCGGCACTGAAACCACTCAGGTCCAGATAGTACTCCGGAGAGCCGGGCTGAATGCGGTTGCTATAGACCTCTCGGCCTGACATATCGTAGAGAGCGATCTCCACCGGGCTCATGTCGGTCCAGCCCACCACAGCGTACTCGCGGGCGGGATTGGGATAGAGGTGCAACTGCCCCTCCGGTTCCTCCGGCACGAACCACGTACTTGTCAGCGTGGAGTCACATACGGGATAGTCCGTTCCCAGGCGGTAGTTGGGATGGTATGGCAGGCCAAATTGATGGTTGCCCGGCAATTTAAAACTGTGCTGCTGAAAGTCACAGGCCTTGCCCTTGCGATTGGGATGATTGATGACGTGGAGATAGGAAACTGCATTTGTAGAACTCATGTATATCCGGCAATCCGGCGCCAATTGCTGCATAAAAAAGGAGGTTTCCAAATTGAAACTGGGGTCCCTAAATCCATCGTACTCCGCTATATGTACTTTTGATTCTGCTATATCACCGGCCTCCAAATCATATTGATACAGATTGTTCCGGGTATTGATGTACAAAAACCGGCCATTGGGGCTGATGGCTGCTCCACCGCCTCCAGTAGATAAAGATGGCACATAATTATCCCGCTCGGGATGGGGCAAGTGGCGAAGGTTGGACAATTGACCACTAGTTCGATCGAAATCCAATACAACCGTTCCCGTAGTATCCGATGGGTCCCACCATATAAATCTATCTCCTGTAGGGGACATTGCAGCAGATCCATTTGACATAATCCATTTGCCTTCTAAAGGAGTTTCGGAATAATCTGCAAAAAAGGTAACAATCGTATCAACTCCCATTGGTCCCAGGTGAATTACTTCGAAATTGTTCAACTCAACTGCAGGTGGGACTATAACCCACCAGTGGTTTTCATTCTCCGAGGGAACTGCCTGCATATTTCCAATTGCAAACATCTGGTCCAAAATTATCTGGCTGGATTCCATTATATATCCATCTTCAGCCAGTTCTATCCAGCCCAAATGCAAATCAAAATTTACCAGAGGATAGGGCGAATCGAAATCAGTATTATGGGTCCATTCACTCCTTTGGAATAAAAAGAAAAACAATGAATCTTTGGAGTCCATTGGCAAAATAAACCGGCTTTGAATCCAGGAAGGATACCTCTCATATCTAAGGTTTTCATCAATGTAACAAAATTCATTGTATGTAGGGCCACTTAGTAAAACCTCGCCCCCCTCTACCATACTGCCATCCGCATTGAATAAGCGACATCCATTGGAATAAAACAGTACTTCTCCCTCTGAATCCGCAATAGAAACGGTTGCGGATGTTCCCGTTGAACCATGGAGAGGCGTCCTAATGGTGTCCGGTGGGTTCGAGTGAAATGAGACCAGGTTAATTGCAAAGTATTTATAGGGATTGATGCCATCTGGATATGCATTGTACCCAAACAACCATTCATAATCGTATTTATATTGGGCCTGGGCGGAAGTCGGAATAGCGAGGGGAATAAAAAATATAAAAACGGAAAAAACAGAGAGGAGCTTCCAGGGTTTTTCTAAACAGAGGGTGTTCAAAACTCCCCTCATCCTGTTCGATACTATATTTCTTCCCATAATCTGATATTTTTCTCACAGCGAAATCACCGGGATTTCGCTCGTGTACTGTTTCCGATAATATACACCAATTTTTCAACCTACAAAGGGTTTCCGAAGGGTTTTGACATTTTTTCTTCAAAAAAGGGCAGATTTTGATAAAAAATGGTTCAAATTGTCAGAAAATGACAATTGCTGTACCACCTTGAATCGATCAAGCCCCATTCTAATTCCGGCAGTATCACCGAAAACCCCTCCACAATCAACCAACCCAGGGAATGCATGTAATGCCGGCTACATTGCGGTCTCGTTTACCCCCCTCCCCAAACATAGCGTGCCCCCAAAAAAAGCTTCAGGGGGCTAAGCTGTGGAGGACCATCTGTCAAATCACCCCCTTCGACAAAACTCAGGGCAAAGCATTTCAAAACTAATTCTTAACTTTGGACCTTTCAAAAAATCATCGATATGAAGACATACATCTACCTTTTTGCAGTCTGTTTTTTTGTAGCGGGTTGGAGTGCTGTTAATGCGCAGGATACGGACCTTCCGCGGTATATGACCGAGGAGGAAAAGAATATTTGGCCGGAATATCTCGAGGAGCTGAGGTCGAAGCGCAGTGCCGGTGAATTGCCCGAAACCCCGGTGCGGGTCATGGGTGAATGGGAAGAAATTCAGGCCCTTTTTATTACCTGGCGCTCCTTTCCGCAAATCCTCACCCAGTTGGTCGAATATGCAGTAGAGGAGGTAGAGGTATATATCATCACCGAAAATGAACCCTCTGTCCGCAATACATTGATGGATGCCGGAATTGATTTGAACAATGTACATTTTCTCGACTGGCCGAGTAATAGCGTATGGATCAGAGACTACGGACCCTGGGCGGTTTACGAAAACGATGTCGAACAACTCGCTATATCGGACTACATTTACAATCGTCCCAGACCTAATGACGATGCAATTCCCGGCCGGGTTGCAGAACTTTTTGATGTCCCGTGGTACGCGGCAGTGAATGAGCCCTACGATCTGGTCCACACCGGCGGAAACAACCTGGTGGACGGTTACAAGAAGGGGTATTCCTCAAAAATTGTACTGCGTGAAAATCCCGTTAAAACGGAGGATGAAATTGATTACATAGCATCCAGGCTTTTTGGTTATGAAGAATATGTAAAAATGACCGAGTTGCCTTTTGACGGCATCAGCCACCTCGACATGCACATTCGCTTTATCGATGAAGAGACGCTAATCGTGGGAGAATACCCGGAAGGGGTGGCTGACGGACCCCAAATCGAGGAGAACATCGAGGTGTTTTTGAACAACCATTCATACTCATTTGGCAACCCCTACGAAATCATCAGAATACCCATGCCGCCCGGACCTCAGGGAAATTATCCCGACCAGGGAGGCCCCTATCGCACATTCACCAACTCAATTTTCCTGAACGGAACCATAGTCGTTCCTATTTACGAAGAGCAATACGACACCGTTGGCCTCAGGATATATGAGGAGAGTTTGCCAGGTTACAATGTGGTGGGCATCGATTGTAATGCCATGATCAATTCCTTTGGTGCCCTTCACTGCATCACCAAAACAGTGGGCGTGGAAGATCCCCTTTGGATCGCTCATCCCAGGGTTCGCGACCAATTCGATGAAACCAACAGCCCGGAAGTGCGCGCGAAAGTCAAGCACCGGGATGGAATTGAAAGTGTATATCTGAACTACAAAACTTCGCAGGACACTGAATACACCGAGATTCCCATGGAGCCCACTCAAGAGGACTGGTATGCTGCCAATCTCCCTGCCATGGAATTCGGTTCGGAGGTGCAGTACTACATCAGGGCTGTATCCATGTCGGGCAAACAACAAAAAAGGCCCATTGTGGCACCTGAGGGTTATTTCGGCTACGAGGTCATCGAGCCGG
>PWJP01000226.1 GCA_003559985.1 Saprospirales bacterium | reverse complement strand
TTAGGTTATCCCCCGGCTTGCCGCCGATGGTTCCACGAAAACCAGATACAGACTTTATTAACGTCAATTTGACACAAATTTGATAGACCAAAAAGTTGGGCGAAGTTACTATTTTTTCGTCAGAAAACCGAATGGTTGAACGGAATTCGGGCCGAATGGGGGCATTTTACTGAGACGGTGAAAAAATGCCAGGAGTTTTGCTCATTGAAGGAAAGTATGATGTTCGGAAAGTACAAAGTATGGAAAGTACAAAGTATGGAAAGTACAAAGTTGATAATGACGGTTAGGGTTTGGGGCATGAGAGGCAATTAGTGAATTGCGTGTTTTGAGACTGACTTTCCTTTTCTTCTATGTCCCATTGAGGATTATGCCTATTAATTTAATGCCCCCAACCCATTGGTGGGGGCGGATCAAGACAAAAAGTGAGAGGCAATGAATAACAATCAGTTACCATTTTACTGCTGAGAAATAATGATTAGAATATGACTAATATATTCATAAGTCATTTCGGGGCTTTGTGGCTAGACATTAATAAATTACTTTATGTAATAATCTCTGATTTATAGTCACATACAAACAGAGAAACTTGAGAAAATACCTGAAATAGGGTCTTTTTTTGCGTACCGTCATACAAAGTCTGAAAATACTAACTTTGCCGGGAAATTATTTCTATGCGGAATGACTGGTTTGTAGATTGGTTTAACTCTCCCTATTACGACTTGCTTTACAAAGACAGGTCAGAGACTGAGGCACGGGATTTTCTGCGCCGTCTTCTCGATCATCTGGAGCCTCCCAAAGGTGCCCGGATGCTGGATTTGGCTTGCGGTAAGGGTCGTTATAGTCGTTTTCTTGCTGCTCAGGGCTACGAAGTGACAGGGGTGGATATAAGCCCGGAGCGAATCGAAGCGGCCAGTTCTTTTGAGTACGACCGGCTGCGCTTTTACCAACACGATATGAGGAAGCCATTCAAGACGGCCTGCTTTGATTACGTGTTTAATTTCTTCACCAGCTTCGGCTACTTTGACTCGGACCGGGAACACCTGAAAACCCTGGAAAATGTTAGAAAATCACTGGTTCCCGATGGACATTTTTTGATAGATTACCTCAATTCCCCTAAGGTTATCTCCTCCCTGGTGAAGGAGGAAAAAAGGGAAATGGAGGGCATCGAGTTCGCAATATCCCGGCAATTGGAAGCGGGGTTTATCGTCAAGCGAATCAAATTGATGCACGACGGCAAGGTCCTGGAATTCAGCGAACGGGTCCGCGCATTCGAACTGCCCGACTTCGAGCGGATGTTCCAACAAACCGGCTTTAGGATCCGGGAGGTATTCGGTGATTACAACCTCAATCTCTACGATCGGGAGGAGTCGGACCGGTTGATTATTTTGTGCGAGGTTTTTGATAATTGACAATGGATAGTTGATAGTTGACAATGTTGTTTTGTGCGATAATTCTAACCTTCCTGCTGGAATGAGGGATTTTTAGGTGGTTCTGTGTATAGGATTTTAGTTTCTCGCAAAGCCACAAAGCTTTGGGGGCCAAGGAAGACGTAAAGGATATAATTGACAGTTGACAATTGACAGTTGACAATTGACAGTTGACAATGGACAATTTTTGTTTCGGGCGATATTTCTTGAATTCCGGGAAGGGTAATGATTTTTGGGTGGTACGGTGTAAAGGATTTATTTAATTTCGAATTGATGGTTGATAGTGGATAATTGCGGATCGGAAACGAACAAATTCCGTTGTAGGGACGCAATGCCTTGCGTCCTTAACACCCCAAAATTCTATTGACCATATTCCAGTTGATAATTCGGGTGCAGGTTATGGGTTCAGTGCGGCAATTAGTAAGTTGCGTGTTTTGGATGCGATTTCTGGTGGGAATTCGGGTTTATCTAAGACAAAAAGAAATACCTCCAAAAATCTACAAACCTTACGAATCGATATACCGCTGACTACATTGAAGTGGCGCCTGGAAAACAACTCAAAACTCAAAATTCACAACTCAACACTAGCCAAACAGGTGTTTGCAAAATAAATCCTTCAAAAAATTCTTCTGGATTGAAAATCGTTTGGTAATATTGGCATGTGAAAGGATAATTTAATAGAAAACGGATCAGTATGCTTTCTAAGCGGGAACAGAGTGAATTGAGAGGACGTATTTTTCGTCATTTGGATGGAATTGCAGTGGCGCCGGTTGCTTATGCACTGCACCAGAGTAAAATGGCGGACAGGATTGTGCAAGCGGGTGAGATTGGGTTGGATGCGCTTTGTAGTGAATTTGGTGCCAATGACGGCTATCTTAATGTCGGATTGCGTGCACTGGCCGCTCAGGGTTGGTTGGATTATCGGGTGGAAAATAAGAGCGGTGAAGTCACAGTTGCCACCACAGAAAATACTGAGTCTGCATTTGCGCTTTTCCCCCATTTCAGAGAGGTGGTGTTGCTGCACAGGGAGGTAGAAAACTTCAATGGGATTTTGCAGAATAGTGAAGGAAGGGAAAAATTCTTCCAACTGCTGGCTGCCAGAGGATCGGATTTTGGGCTTCCTGCGGTAGAGGGGAAAATAGCGGAGTCGGTTCGCGAACAAATTCTCTATCATATCGAGGGCAATCTGGTGGGTCCGCTGGTGGTAAAACTAGCGATGGGCGGAATGTTTCACAAGTACTTTATGGAGGCTTCCTTCCGCGCGGAAGAGTACCACGAAGACCATCTGGTATTTGAGAAGATTTTGGACTTTTTGTCCCTGCTGGGCTGGTTCAAAAAGAAAAACGGCACCTATCATTTCACGGACGCAGGATTGTTTTTTGCCAAACGTGCCTCAGCGTACGGAGTGACTGTCTCCTACCTGCCCACCTTTAGGAAAGCGCACGAACTCATTTTTGGCGATCCCACTGCGCTGGTCTCCCGGCCCGGGGAGCCCGAAAAACACGTGGACAGGGAGATGAACGTCTGGGGCAGTGGTGGTGCGCATTCGGCCTATTTTAATAAAGTCGATGAAATTATCGTCGATCTGTTTAACAGACCCGTGAATGAGCAACCCAAAGGAGTGCTCGATATGGGCTGTGGAAACGGCGCTTTTTTAATCCATATTTTTGACGTGATAGAGCACCGCACCTACCGCGGGAAAATACTCGACCAACATCCGCTTATCCTGGTGGGTGCAGACTACAACGAGTCCGCACTGAAGGTGACCCGGTCCAATTTGATAGGGGCCGATATTTGGGCAAAAGTGGTCTGGGGGGATATCGGACGGCCCGATCTGCTGGCTGAAAATCTGAAAGAAGATTACGGAGTGAATATGAGCGAACTGCTCAATACCAGGACTTTTTTGGACCACAACAGAATTTGGGAAAAACCGGAAAATCCAGTTCAGAGAGAGAGTTCATCCACCGGAGCTTTTGCATACCGGGGAAAAAGGTTGAACAACAATCTGGTGGAGGAGAATTTATTGCAGCACTTCAAAAAGTGGGCCCCCTACATTCAGCGTTTTGGCCTGTTGGTGATCGAGTTGCACACCATTGACGCTAAGCTGGCTGCCCGGAATGTCGGCAAAACGACCGCCACCGCTTATGACACTACTCACGGACTGTCTGATCAGTACATAGTTGAATTGGATGTGTTCCTGAAAGTGGCAGAAGAAGCCGGACTCTACCCGGACGAACGATTGCACGCAAAATTTCCCGACTCAGACCTGGCCACCATATCGGTCAATCTACTCAAAGGGAACTCCTCCGGTGA
>PWJP01000248.1 GCA_003559985.1 Saprospirales bacterium | reverse complement strand
TCTGGGATAAATAATTTTATGCGGCAGATTTAAACATTTTTTCAAATAACCTGTTACAAACATCACAAAATCAATTAAATATACCTACAGATGAGAAAACAGGATTTTTTATTTGGACTGCTATTGACTGCATTGATGATAGCGTATTTCTTCATGATGAAAGCTGCAAACTTGTATGAAAACTTTAATCTACGATTTGTTAATGTCCTGTTTTACTTATTGGTCACCTGGCTGGCTATACGCAACTTTTACAAAGTCAATCCCGACCGCAAATTCAATTACCTCACAGGACTTCTTGCGGGATTCAGGCCAGCAGTAATTGGTGTGTTTTTCTTCGCAATTTTTCAAATGATCAATCTCTCCATGGACGAGCACCTGATGTCCACTTTGGAAGAAATGGCGCCTATCGAAGACACTTTTACTCCATTTACCGCCGGTGTATATCTGTTTTTTGAAGGTGTTGCAGTAGGTCTCATAACATCCTACCTGTCAATGCGGGTCGTAGATGCACGTCAAATTGATGATGAAGAATACGAGGAACGACTTTGATTCATCCGGTAGAGGGTTTAAATCACTTTAACTTTCCCTGCCATTCAAGTATCATGCCTGCTCTGTCCATTATTTTGGCTTGTTGGTCAGTATTGAAGGCAACTGACGGGGTTATAAATCCATGTGGGATCTCCTTGCTTTCCCGGTTTTCCAAAAGCCCCAAAGCAGCACCGGTTAACATAGCGGCAGTAGCGGTATAACCCGGATCGCTGTCACCTCGTAAGACACTACGGTATTTTTCTCCATCTGGGTTTACACCAATAAACTCCAGCTTAAAAAATCCGGCCTTTCTTTTCTTCTCTGACGGGCCCTGACCCTGTTTGGGCAAAACCCAACGTACAAGCCGGTAGAGCAAACTCCCGGGTTTAGCTAATCTTATTATCGCCAGTGGCAAAATAGACTTCCAGGCATTGAATTTTCCGGAAAAACCCTTTCCGCAGTATATGGCTTCGTTGTAGGTAAAATCCTCGCCGTAGGGGAATCCCTTAAGCGCGTGACTCCGACGAACGATGCGCGTATTGATGATTTCCATGACGAAAGGCGCCAACCAGCCTCCCTTTAATTCATCCTCTTTCAACCATTTCAGATCGCGCCCATCAGGTCCCTTAAAATCAGGGTCGGGATTGAGCATGTATGGGTTTTTCAGCATCTTACCAATGGACCTGTCTTTGGCTATTTCTTCCCGCAGATTAAACATACTCGCAAGGGTTCCCCCGCTGAGTCCACCCTTTGCTGCAAGCAACCTCATTGATACATGCTTAAAATAGCTGCCCGTCTCCTCCTTCGCGCGTTTCTGAAACCAGGCCAGTCCGAGATCACTGGGAATGGAGTCAAAACCACAGCAATGAATCATTCTGCACTGCTGCTTTCGGGCCTCACCTTCCCACCGGTCTATCATTTTACGCATCCACTGAACTTCACCGGTCAAATCACAGTAATCGGTTCCGTTTTTAACACAGGCCTCCACCAGTTTAGAGCCATAAAGAGCATAAGGCCCTACTGTCGTGACGACAACCTGAGTGCTGGATGCCAGGCGATCGAGAGAATTGTAATCTTCGCTATCCGCAACCACCACAGGAATATTTTCCAGGCCGTGAGTAGCTAAAACTGACCTGATCTTTTTGGCATTTCTACCGGAAACAGCCCATTTAAAAGATGACTCTTCACAGGCGGCTTTTAGAAACCCAACCACTATCCGCCCGGTAAAACCACTGGCACCGAAAAGCACTATATCAAAATCTCTTTCTCTCATCTTGTCGAATTTTGGATCAATCCTGTTTGTTGGTAATCATTTATCTATTCTCTGCTGCCAATCCCAGCTAAGCTAAAGACCATATTAATCTTTGAGCTTTTAAATGAGGATACTCCATCGGTAAAACCACCCGTCTCCAGTCCACTGGAGAAATTAGCCGAATAGGTTATACAAATTCTAAAAAATCATTGCTCCCAGGGCCAACCAAATCGGGAATTATCAGCCTCCGGATTCCAGCAATCGCTGACCGGCTGCTTTAAGAGTTTCACTTTCCTTGGCAAAACAAAATCGCACCACCTTGTGGTCTGTTTTGGCGGTGTAAAAAACGGATACTGGAATCACTGCAACTCCCTTTTCCACCGTCATTTTTTTGGCGAATTCGACATCGGACATATCGCTAATAGCGCTGTAGTCGAAAAGTTGGAAGTAGGTCCCGTGGGAGGGGATGGGTCTGAAGTCCGTTTTTTTCATAAATTCATAAAAGGTGTCCCTTTTTGACTGGTAAAACTCACCCAGTTTAAGATACCGGGAGGGATTGCCCATGTAGTCAGCGAGACCGTACTGGAAGGGGGTGTTTACGGAAAACACATTGAATTGGTGCACCTTGCGGAAGGCGGACATCAACCTGGGCGGTGCGATTGCATACCCCATTTTCCAACCCGTATTGTGGAAAGTTTTTCCAAATGAATAAGTGGCAATGCTCCTGGCGTACAACCCCGGATGATTGAGTACGGATTGGTGTTTCAGTTTGTCGAAAATCAGGTGTTCATACACCTCGTCACTCAGGATTAGGATGTTCGTATCCTTAACAATGTCATAGAGAGCCTCCAGGTCTTCCCGCCCGAAAACAGTTCCCGTTGGATTGTGTGGGTTGTTGGCTACGATCATTCGGGTCTTATCGGTGACCAGGCTCTTAAAATGGTCCCAATCCACCTTGTAATCGGGATGGGTCATTTCGCATGGGACGACCACACCACCATTCACTTTAACTGCCGGTGCGTAACAATCGTAAGCCGGTTCTATCAAAATAACCTCATCGCCAGGGCTGACAAAAGCAGTGATGGCTGTAAAAATGGCCTGGGTAGCCCCTGCAGTAATGGTTATTTCGCTGTCAGCATTGATGGGATTGTCGTAGAGATCGCGGACCTTGGTCGCTATCACCTCTCTGAGTTCCGGGATTCCCGGCATGGGAGCGTATTGATTGTACCCATTTTGGATGTAATGACCCACAAAGCGCTTCAATACAGGGTCGCAGTCGAAATCCGGAAAACCCTGGGCCAGATTAATGGCGTTATGTTCCCTCGCGAGGCCGGACATGGTTGAAAAAATAGAAGTACCGGAATCGCTTAGCTTACCGGCAGGTGGTTGAAATGCCATATGGATTGTTTTAGTCGGTATTAAAGGTGCGGTAAATCTCTGAGATCGTATCCGCCAGTTTTCTGTCTTTGTCCGTGACTACATCTCCGGCATCGTGGGTACTTAAAGAGATTCGCACATTGTTATAGACATTCTGCCAGTCGGGATGGTGTTGTTGTTTTTCAGCGGCAAAGGCCACATGGGTCATAAATGAGAATGCCTGCTGAAAATCCTTGAATTGAATTTCGGCGGTGAGTTTGTCGTTTTCTTCCTTCCAGTTCATGATTAGGTTTTTTGATGAAAAATGGACCGGTACAGAGGTAAACCTTCCGATCCCGTTCATTCGGTCCTAACAGTCAGCAGTTGCGATGGTTTAGATGGTAGTCGGGGTGAGAATTCATTAAAAAAGCCAGATTTGTAGATTAGTAAGGGATTTTTTTGTCCATGTTTTTCCAGACTTCAAAAGCTTTTACCGCCTTGTCTCTCAAGAGATTTTCAGCGGGAATACTCCTCAATTCGGGTTTCATATCAATTTCCCGGTAAATAAAATCATCGTCAAAATCAATCGCTGCAGCATCTGCTCTGGTGC
>PWJP01000161.1 GCA_003559985.1 Saprospirales bacterium | reverse complement strand
CGATGCCCTCTTTATCGACCAGCACTCCCCTGCTATCTGACAGGGTTTGCACCTTAATCCCCATTTCGAGGGCTTTCTCACAGGCATAAATTGCCACACTGCCGGCCCCTGAAATATTGGCAGTCATTTTGCCGGGTTTGAGGTCGTTGTCTCTGAGCATTTGTTCCACAAAGTACAGACATCCGTAGCCCGTAGCCTGGGGGCGGAGGCAACTACCCCCGGACTCCAGGCTTTTGCCCGTAAAGGATCCGGAGAATTTTCTCTTGAGTTTGTTGGTGTAACCAAAAATATACCCAATTTCTCGCTCTCCTACACCAATGTCTCCTGCCGGTACGTCGGCTTCGGAATTTGCGATATGAAAAAATTCGGCGGCAAATGCCTGACAAAATCTCATCACATCCAAATCTGAGTGATCTCCGGGCTTGAAATCCGAACCACCCTTCGCCGCCCCCAACTGCAATCCGGTCAGGCTGTTTTTCAGAGACTGTTCAAAACCGAGGAATTTCAGTATGCTGAGGTTGACCGACGGATGAAACCGGAGCCCGCCTTTGTAAGGCCCGAGCGCCCTGTTGAACTGCACCCTGTAACCCCTGTTCAGTCGTTCTTTTCCCTCGCCATCCACCCAACTCACCCTGAAGCTGATTATCTGATCCGGCTCCAACATCCTCAATATCACTCCGCGGTCCTGGTAGTCGGAATTTTCCTGCATAAAAGGGGTGACTTTGTTGAGGAAAGAATCCACCACCTGGAGGAATTCCTTTTGATGGGTGTATTTTTCGTGAAATTCTTCTACAATTGGTTGTGGATCAAATGCCATGAGTCGGTAAATTTAGTAAAAAGCCTGAAACATCGATTAACAACGGGAAACAGTGGAGGGATGTTTAAACTGGGAGTGTTGGGATGGGTGCAGGGTCAGTTGTGAGTTAGTGAGTCTGTGATTTGGTGAGTTAGGGCGGCGGATGGTTGATGGTTGATGGCAGATGGCTGCTTGTGGCGTAAGTGCCAAACATCCAGTATATTATTGATTTTATGGGATTATTTATTTGGAGGATTTCTCAGGTATACGGTTTCGGCTGTCTCCTCGCGGCTGTCTTTCACCCCCGACCTTGTGGTATTAGGTTTCACGCAGAGGTAAAAGAGGCTGTATCCAGTAATACTATTTAGTTCCGAAAGATATGAGAATCATGGAGATTCTAAGCTTACAGAGGATTCCACGGTAAGAACGCAAAGATTTTTCAGTTGTGAATTGGTGAGTTAGGGCAGCTGATGGTTATTGGCTGATGGCCGATGGCCCGTTTGAGTTGTGAGTTTTGAGTTATGAGTTATTAGTTTTTTAGGGTAATCGATTCTCCACCAGTGTATTATATGCAATTTTGGAATTGTAGATTTGGAGGAATTTCTTTTTGGCGCATACTGTCTTGATGCACCCCCTTTGCGCCTTACTTTGCGGCTTCGCGGCTTGGCGAGAAACCGAAACCACACCAAAGAATTACCGCAAAATTCCTCCTTACTTACGGGGAGTCAGAATTCTCGCAATGCACACCCAAGGGATTGGGAGCAGGCTGATGGCTGGTTGTGAGTTTTTTTATACGTAAGTACCAGATGATCAGTTGTATGTCAATTTTTTAGGGTTGTAATTTTTGGAGGATTCCCCTTGCGAAATCTGTTTTGGTGGTCCCCCTTTGCGCCTCACTTTGCGGCTTAGCGGCTTCGCGAGAAACCGAATCCACACCAAAGAATTACCGCAAGATTCCTCCTTACTTACGGGGAGACAGAATTCTAGCAATGCACACCCAAAAGATTGGGAGCAGGTTGATGGCTGGGTTCATTAGCAGTACTGATGGAAACGACATTTAGCCTGTACAGGGCGTTTCATATCGGCAAAAATCCTATCTTTGCGCTGTTTTTCAACAAAAAATCAAGGAGTATGGATTTCGACATTATAGTATTAGGAAGCGGGCCCGGAGGATATGTAGCCGCCATCAGGGCTTCTCAATTGGGCATGAAAACGGAGGTGGTGGAAAAGGAGTCGCTGGGTGGTATTTGCCTGAACTGGGGTTGTATCCCAACAAAGGCGCTGCTCAAAAGTGCCCAGGTCTTTAATTACATCAACCACGCGGAGGATTACGGAATAAGTATTTCAGACGCAAAGGCCGATTTCGGTAAAATGATAAAGCGGAGCCGTACAGTGGCCAACGGAATGAGTAAGGGCATTGAGTTTTTGATGAGAAAAAATAAAATAAAGGTACTGAACGGACACGGAAAACTGGTTCGTGGCAAAAAGGTGGAAGTAAAGGACGAGGACGGCAAAACAAAAACTTACTCTGCCAAAAATATTATTGTCGCTACCGGCGCAAGAGCCAAGGAACTTCCCAATATACCCATTGACGGAAAGTCGATTATCGAATACCGCAAGGCCATGAGCCTGGACAAGCAACCCAAATCCATGGTCCTGGTTGGGGCAGGTGCGATTGGCTCTGAGTTTGCCTATTTTTACAACTCCATCGGCACCAAGGTCACCATCGTGGAATACATGGAGCAGGGCGTCGTGCCCCGGGAAGATGCAGATGTGTCAAAAGAACTCGGGAAGGTGTTTAAAAAGCAAGGCATGGAAGTCATGGCCAACAGCGCTGTTCAATCCGTGGATGTGAAAAAGGACAAGTGTACCCTGGTGGTGAAAAACAACAAATCGGGCAAGGAGACTAAACTCGAATGCGATGTGGTATTATCCGCAGCGGGTATTACTCCCAATTCCGAAAATATCGGCCTGGACACCCTCGGTATCAAAACCGACAAGGGGTTTATTCAGGTGGATGAATACTACAACACCAATGTGCCGGGAATTTATGCCATCGGAGACGTAATACCCGGTCCTGCCCTGGCACACGTGGCCAGCGCTGAGGGAATCACCTGTGTGGAAAAAATCGCAGGCATGAACCCGGAACCCATCGATTACGGAAACATCCCCTCCTGCACCTATTGCATACCGGAAGTCGCCTCAGTTGGCATGACAGAAAAGGAGGCCAAAGAAAAAGGCTACAAGCTGAAGGTTGGAAAATTCCCATTCTCAGCATCCGGCAAAGCGAGTGCAGCAGGTGCCAAAGAGGGCTTTGTCAAACTCATTTTCGACGAGAAATACGGAGAACTCCTCGGTGGACATATGATCGGATACAATGTCACGGAGATGATAGCCGAGTTGGTGGCAGCCAAAAAACTGGAAACCACCGGCCACGAGCTCATCAAGGCGGTCCACCCACATCCGACCATGAGCGAAGCAGTTATGGAAGCTGCAGCCGCAGCCTACGACGAGGTCATCCACCTGTAATCCAACAGATTGAGTTTCGGTTGTGAATGAAAAAATTCTAAAAACCCCCGTTCCCCCCGTTCCGTTTGGTTCGGGGTTTTTTAGTTGTGAATTGGTGAGTTAGTGAGTTGGTTTCCCCTCTGGTGTCTGCGGGTGCTCCCAATCCTTCTTGCCTAATTCACGGATTGCGCGGATTATTCTTCGAAGCATACAGTCATGTTGTACCTCCGCTTTGCGCCTCACTTTGCGGCTTGGCCGCCAACGGCTTGGTTATAGCCCCAAAGGTTTGAGGCAAATCAAGTATAATTCACTCAACCACCATCAACTTCTCCGCAAAACGGCCTTGGTCGGAAATCAGCTCGAGGTGGTAAATGCCGGCTGGTTGGTTGCTGAGGTTAAATTCCGTTTCATTTTTTCCCTTTTGAACCAGGTTACCGTCACTGCCATATATCCTGTATTCAAAATCACCGCAATCGGTCAGTTGACTCAAATTGAAAAGTCCCGTTGAGGGATTGGGATAAACAGTTGGGCGGCAGTTGGGAGTTGGAGTTATTTCAGTGGTGGTGGGTAAGATACGGTTCATATAATTCCATATTTCCGAGTTCATCAAAAAAGGTACGGG
>PWJP01000170.1 GCA_003559985.1 Saprospirales bacterium | reverse complement strand
TCGAAACACCTTCCGAATGCTCCAGGACACCACAATCAAAACGGTGCATGAGTGGCTACCGCCGGGGCCCGCCGGGCAGTGGAAAGAGGGGACTAAGACATTTAAGCTCAAGTGGGGGGACGTAGAAAGTGAGTGGATGTTTCGCCCCCTGGAAAGCAAAGAAGACGTGCGGAACCTCCTGTCTTTGGAAGTGACCGGCGCGTGGATCAATGAGTACCGGGAAATTGACCCTGATGTTTTGATTAACCTGCTGGGGCGTATTGGCCGCTACCCGCGGAAGATGGACACAGAAGGGGTCGGGGCCGTGGACCGCATGGTGGTGATGGACAGCAACCCGCCCCCCATGGGCGGCTACTGGCACGATCTGTTTGAGGAACCCTTGGACGAGGCCACAAAACAAGCCCTCCAGCAAGCCATGGGCGGAGACGAACGCCCCCTGCTGGAGTATTTTCGCCAGCCCTCGGGCATGAGTGAAGAAGCTGAGAACCGCGAGAATCTGCCGGAAGGCTACTATGAATTGCTGGTGGCAGCGAACAAAGACCAGGGCCAAGAGTGGGTCGATGTTCATGTGCATGCTGAGTACGGCGCGGATCCAACGGGCCTCCCTGTGTACCCGGAGTACCGGGCAATCACACACAAAGCCCCGGCGCCCTTGGTCCCGGATCCCAACCTACCGCTAGTGGTAGGGATGGATTTTGGTCTGACCCCAGCCATTGCGGTCCTGGACCGGACGGCCCGCGGCCAATGGCGGGTATTGAGGGAACTGGTCTCAGAGAACACTACCGTCGAACAGTTTATGGATGCCATGATGCCGTGGTTCCGTATGAACTTTCCTGACCATGAATTCAAGGGAATTCAGATTTGGCCAGACCCATCGGGCAAGCACCGGGACGACTCGGACGGTAAAAGTTGTTACGCGGTGCTGCGGTCATACGGCCTGGCCCCACGGACACCCCCCCAGGATTTGGCCAGCCGTGTGGGCGGCGTCCGCCGGGCGCTGACCCGGACAATACCGGGCACTGATATGCCAGGGCTGATTATTGACCCCAGCTGCCGGACGATCCACAAGGGCATGGCCGGGGCGTATAAGATTGAACGGGACAAATCAGGCGACCTCAAGCCCAAGCCTTCCAAAGATCCTACCTCGCATGTGATGAACGCACTGGAGTATGCGTTGGCGCCTTACGAATCCCCAGAGATGAAAGGCCGGCCGGCGCCACGGTTCCAGAACAAGCACCAGATGTCTAAGCCAATAGTGAAGGGGACGGGATGGAGCGTTTACGACAAAAGCTAACCCGGCGGGTTGCACGGGCGGCGGTGTGGCTGCTACTGCGGATTGCGCCCTACCCCCCGGTGCCGGAACCTTGCGACTGGACAGTGAAGCTGACCAACAAGGGGGCTCCAGACCGCGTGATTGTTCTTTTTAAGCGTTCCTTGTACCCAGGGGTTGGGTGGCATGTGGGGTGTTTGGTCGATTGGGGTAACGGTTGGGTGTTGGTGGGAGACAGTAACCGGACGCTGCTGACGCCTTTGACCGCGGACTTCCCCTGGCAAGTGTTGGCACGGCGGGACCAGACCGACTATGCTGTGACCGTAGAGACGGACTTGGGCAAGCGCATGGTTGCTGCGGACGAGCTAATGGCGGCTTCTTGCGTAGAAACGGTCAAGCGGACAATTGGGCTAGACCGCCCAGGCATTTACACCCCACGACAGCTTATAGCGGAGCTGTGGAGGTTGCGATAATGGCACAAGGGGCATGGCTTCTGGCAGCGGAAGGCGTACGCCAAGTAGGGGCGTCTCGAGAGCGGTCCCGACAGCGGGCCGCGGAGGGGGCTGCGGAACGGCGGGTGGAGGGGCAACGTGACGCAGACCAGATCCGCCAGCGGGACCAGTCTCGAGCGGGGTTGGTGGGGGCGCCGAGTTTGCTGGAGACTTTGGGCGGGGGAGACCGCCGGGCTTCCCAGAGAAGGGCTTCCCAGAGAAGGGCCCAAGGCGCACGGAGCGCTGCAGATCGAATGTGGGGTTGGCGCCGGGGAGTGGACCGTCTTTCACAAGTCTTAGGGGAGTCACAGACAGACGCCCTTGACGCCTTCATGGACGATTACAACCCGTAGGAGCTGGCATGGATTTGTTGAAACGCGCAAAGGCGGCTTATTCAGACCGCCAGATTTGGGAATCCCTGTGGGATATAACCTACAGGTACTTGGCCCCTGAGCGGGCCGTTTTCTTTCGCGATAACGAACAGTCCCCCCATGATATTGGGCAGGAGGTATTCGACTCCACGGCAATTGACGATGCAGAGCGGCTGGCCAACTTGGTCGTGGCCCGGCTGACGCCCCCGTGGGGCCGGTGGTTGCGGCTGACACCCAAGGACTCCCTGGCCAATACGCAAAAAGAGCAGGTCCAAGGGGAGCTGCGCTATGTAGAAGACCGTCTGTTTGAATTGCTACCGAAGACGGGGTTTTACGAAGAACTACAGCCCTTGTTGTTGGACCGTATTGTGGGCGGGACCGGGGCGTGGGCAGCCTACAATACGGACCAGGGCCTGCAATGGTGTTGCACACCATTAGCCCGGATGGCGCTGGAGCAAGACTACACAGGTCGATTGAGCTTGGTGAGCCACAAGTTCAAATGGTCACTGCATGATGTGGACAAGCGATTTGGGAAGGACAAAGTGCCTCAGCAGTTGCGCGAGCAGCAGGAGGGGGAAAAGGCGGGCAAACGGGATTTGGTGATTTTTCATGTGTGCCACCGCCAGGCAGATGGCCAGTGGGAAAATTCCTACTACTTGGACCACGGGCCCGGGGTGGAGCTGGAACGGGCAACCCGCAAGATGCCGGATTTATACGCAACTCGATGGGCCCGCATTCCAGGCACTCCGTATGGGCGGGGCCCGGGCTTCCGGGCTTTGTCGGACGTGCGGGCCATTAACAAGCTCAAAGAGCTGACATTGAAAAACGCGGCTAAGGCAGTCGCGGGAGTGTACACGGCCTGGCATGATGGTGTGCTGAACCCCCACACCATCGGGTTCGAGCCCGGCACAGTGATCCCTGTAGCGAGCAACAATATCCAAGACCCCCCGCTGGCGGAACTGCCCAATACGGCACGTTTCGACATTTCTGAGTGGTCGATGGGGGAACTGTCGTCTGCGATCAAACGAACTTTCATGGCAGACCAGTTCGGCCCTCTGCAAAGGACCCCACGTTCGGCGGCAGAGGTCAATGAGCGGACTATGCAGCTGGCGCAAGATTTGGGGAGCAGCTTGTCCACGTTCCAACGGGAAATTGTAATCCCTGCTGTACGGCGGACTCTAGCCCACTTGCAAGCCAAGGGTGAGATTGACATGAGTTTGGCTGAGCTGGATGAAGTGGCAGACCTAAAAATCGTGAGCCATTTGGCCCAGGGGCAGCAGCAAGAAGAAGCCCAGACCATTTTGGAGTTTGCCAGCGTGGTAGCGCAGTTCGGGGAGATCGACCCGAAAGCGGGGCTTGTTTTTGACACACAGGCGGGCTTGCGGCGCGTGGGCCGCCTCCAAGGCGTTCACCCAGATGATATGCGGACGCCAGATGAAATCCAGGAAATTT
This sequence comes from Saprospirales bacterium, assembly GCA_003559985.1. Classification (GTDB taxonomy): domain Bacteria; phylum Bacteroidota; class Bacteroidia; order Chitinophagales; family Saprospiraceae; genus PWJY01. The sequence goes on along the minus strand of PWJP01000170.1, from coordinate 350 downwards.
CCGACCAAGCGGCCCAGACAGAGGCGCAGATGGGGGCCATGGAGCAGGGCGGGCAGCCCCCAGGAGGTATGCAGTGAGTTGGGAAAACTTAGAGCTAAAACCGCACGACAGCGCGGCCCAAGAACTGGAGCGAGAACGCTTCGAGCAGTTGCAGGTCGAGTGCCACAAAGCCTTAGACCAGCCGAACTTGCGCCAGCACCTACAGAAGATCGCACTATCAACCAGCTACAGTCCAGGGAGATCCCCGGCGGACGTGGCTTATGTGGAGGGTAGCCGGGCGTTGGCCGCTCAGCTACTGAATCTAGGAGGCAAGACACCATGACTGACCAAGCAGAACCTGAGAACCTGTT
>PWJP01000035.1 GCA_003559985.1 Saprospirales bacterium | reverse complement strand
TGAGATCAACCTTTGCCATGCATTAAAAATTTTTGCAAAAATACATCATTTAATCGCGGGATAAAAATAATCTGAGCATATTGAGTGCCAAAAGCCCCGACTTTTCAATATTCAGTTTTCGGTTGAGGTTGAGTTGCAACTTCTCAACATGCTGTTTTTCAACTCCTCCCACAGCTACCCAAACCGTACCCACAGGTTTATCCGATGTTCCCCCATCCGGCCCAGCAATACCGGATACAGCTACACCTGTATCTACACCAAAATTCCGGCATACTCCTGCCAGCATTTCCCGGACTGTCTCGGCACTTACAGCACCGTGTTCACTCAGTGTCTCTTCATTCACGTTCAGTATTTCTCGTTTTATTTGATTGCTGTAAGCCACTACTCCACCTTTGAAACAGGCAGAAACACCCGGAACCAGGGTGAGCAAGTGGGCGATAAATCCCCCGGTGCAACTCTCTGCCACCGCAAGTGACAACTGCTTTTTTCTCAGCAGTCCAAAAACCACTTCTTCCAGGCTATCGTCTCCCTCTCCATAGACTATATCACCCAGAATATCCCGAACACGGGCTACACACTCATCCAATCTCTGTTCTACTTCTTGCCGGTCATCACCGCGAGAGGTAAGCCTTATACGGACCCTGGTGTGCCCGGGCAACCATGCCAGTGAAAGCCCCTCCGGCAGGTTGTCCTCCAACCCACTCAATTTCTGCGCCAGTTCACTCTCTGCAACTCCGGCAGTGAGTAAAGTCCTTACCGCAGATATTTCCACCGGCAATTTCTCCAACAACACCGGAATAATCTGCTCTGTCATCAGCTCCTTCATTTCATACGGAACTCCGGGTAGGGAGACTATAATAGAATCGTCTATCTCGCCAAGCATGCCGGGTGCGGTCCCGCGGTTGTTTTTAAAAAAATCAAAACCGGTGGGCATGTAACTCTGCCTTCTGTGCAGCTCGTTGGGCTCCTTTCCCTGTTGCCGTTTGCGCTCGGTGATCCAGTCAAATACCTCCTGACTAAAAACCAGTTTCTCTTCCGCAATTTTACAGAGGACTTCCTTGGTTATGTCGTCCCGGGTAGGACCTAAGCCGCCGGTACAGACCACTAATTCAGCATCCTTAATAGACTGTCGAATGGCCCTCTCAATCTCCTCTTCCCTGTCACTGACCGTCAGCATTCTCAAAACCTCGATCCCGCGACGGTGCAATTGCGAGGCGAGCCAGGTGGCATTGGTATCAAGGGTTTGACCGATGAGTATTTCATCTCCAATGGTAATTATGACAGCTTTCGTCCTGGTTGTTTTGCCCATTTTTCGAATGAATTAATGAAAATTTTAAAATCGAGACAGCAGTACACCGGTCCCAAAGTATAGAGCGAAAGAAATTCAGCGTTATTAAGTCTGGTTTGTCAAGCGTTTTTCCTTCTCTTGCCCTCTTCAACTTACCAACATTTTCCAATCGTCGATAGATATCCACTTTTTGAACTGGCCATCATCTATTAGAGCCCTTCCATCATCTTGTATATCCACCACTTTACCACTCATTTTCAGCTTACTTTCAGCTCTACTTTGGAATCGCAAGCCACTTTGCCCCCCACGAAGAAGGCTCAAATACCGGGTTCTGAACACTGCGCGATTTTTCCTGGCCTCATTTAAGTTTTGAAAAAGCGTATGAATCACTTCAAATAACAAGTCCCGGGTGTCAAAGTTTTTTCCCGCAATTATCGACATGGAAACAGGCTGTAATCCACCGGGGAAAGGTTCAAATTGAGTTTGGTTGACATTGAGTCCCAGACCGGCGATGGTTGTTTGGATTTTGTCTCCCGCGAATCCATTTTGAATCAGCAGACCACATATTTTTTTACGGTCAACAAGAATGTCATTAGGCCATTTGACTGAGATTTGTTCACTGAAAGCCGGTAATCTTTTTTCTAAAACACGACAAACTGTTACAGAAAGCAGCATATTAAGATAGAAAACCTCACGAGCTTTGAGAAAATCAGGAGTGAGTAAAACCGACAAAAGCAGGTTCATTCCAGGCTCACTATGCCATTTTTTGCCAAAACGACCCTTTCCAGAGGCCTGAAATTCTGCCGTTATGGCAGTTCCGGGCTTTGGTTCACTTTTTGCCAATAAGGAAGATAGAAAATCGTTTGTAGATTCAATATGCGGCAAATAGATTAATGCCGGAGGGCCCATGCGTCTGTTTGTCATAAAGAACGTATATTTGTAGTTGATTTCTATAAATAAAATAAGGAAAATTTGACCCAGTTTCAGAATACGACATCAGAAGACACCAAAATTTTTGAGTCCCTTTCCTTCAACGAAACTATAGTGGAAAGTATCAGGGAGATCAAAGGCAAAGATATCGTATTGATTGATTTAAGAGAATTGCACGATCGTCCGACAGAATTTTTTGTGATCTGTTCAGGTGATTCACATACCCAGATTAAAGCAATAGCCGAAAATATCCACAGGAGGGTTAAAGAATTCCGGGGGGAATTGCCCTATGCTATTGAGGGAAAGGATCAGTCCAAATGGATTTTGATTGATTACTTTTCCACTGTGGTACACGTTTTTCACCCAGAGTTGCGCGAATTTTACGAATTGGAAGAACTATGGTCCGATGGGCGCGTTATGGAGTATGAAAATGAAGACTGATAAGAGACAATCCTCATCTGAATATTTATAATTACCCCGGAAAAAGTTTGGAGAAAATTACGGAATGAATACCAATCAAAACAACAATACAGGCAGTGGAAAAGGTGAAGGTGGAGACAAGAAGCCACCTCAAAAACCAGGCATTAATTCATACTGGATTTACGCCATCATTGCCATCTTTTTGATCGCACTCAACTTCATGAGCTACAGCGGCAGTACAAACGAACCCATTACTCTGGGTAAGTTCGAAAAAATGGTACTGGACGGGGATGTCAGAAAGTTAGAGATAATCAATGAGAAGACAGCCAATGTTTGGATCAAGAACGAATCCCTTGGAAAGCCTGAATACAGCGATGCGGGGGAAGGTGGAGTTTTTTCAGAACGGCCTCATTACCATTTTAACATTGGTCCCCCGGAGTCATTTGCTCAAAGGCTTGATGAATGGAATAAACAACTACCTCCCGAGGATCAGGTAGATCCAATATATACAGAGCGGCAAAATTGGATCGGCCCCATACTTAGCTGGGTTATTCCCTTCGCCATTCTCATAGCTATCTGGATTTTTATAATGAGAAGAGTGGCCGGTGGCGGTGGTGGCGCGGGAGGACAGATATTTAATATCGGTAAAAGCAAGGCCACCCTTTTTGACAAAGACACCAAAGTCAACATCACTTTCGAAGATGTGGCAGGTCTGGATGAAGCCAAAGAGGAAGTAATGGAGGTAGTAGATTTTCTGAAAGCACCGGGCAAATACACCTCCCTGGGTGGAAAAATCCCCAAAGGAGTGCTACTGGTTGGACCTCCGGGTACCGGTAAGACCCTTTTGGCAAAAGCGGTTGCCGGTGAAGCAGGTGTACCCTTCTTCTCTATATCAGGCTCAGATTTTGTGGAAATGTTTGTAGGGGTGGGTGCCTCCAGAGTAAGAGATTTATTTAAGCAAGCCAGGGAAAAAGCGCCCTGTATCGTCTTTATTGATGAGATTGACGCCATAGGTCGAGCACGTGGTAAAGGTGCGATTCAGGGAGGAAACGATGAGCGGGAAAATACACTCAACCAATTGCTTGTTGAAATGGATGGCTTCAGTACCGACAAGGGTGTTATCCTAATGGCCGCCACCAACAGGCCGGATGTGTTGGACACGGCATTGTTGCGACCCGGTCGATTTGACCGGCAAATTGGTATTGACAGACCCGACCTCAAGGGAAGGGAGGCAATATTTAAAGTCCATCTTAGGCAAATTAAAATTGGCCCCGGAGTAAAGGCGTCCATTCTTTCAGAAATGACCCCCGGTTTCGCCGGAGCTGACATAGCAAATGTCTGCAATGAAGCCGCATTGATCGCTGCCAGACGAAACAAAAAGGCAGTGGACATGGACGACTTTAACTATGCTCTAGATAGAGTCATTGGTGGTCTGGAGAAAAAGAGCAAGATCATCAGCCCCATTGAAAAAGAGATTATCGCCTACCACGAAGCAGGCCACGCCATCTGCGGTTGGTTTCTGGAACACGCCAGTCCGCTGGTTAAAGTAACCATCGTACCCCGGGGAATAGGTACTTTGGGTTACGCTCAGTATCTTCCAAAAGAGGAACATGTGGTGCGAACCGAGCAAATGCTCGACAGAATGTGCATGACATTGGGTGGGCGCGCTGCGGAGAAAGTGATTTTTAATAAAATCTCAACCGGTGCCCAAAATGACCTGGACCAGGTTACCAAAATGGCTTACAGCATGGTGGTGGTTTACGGGATGAATGATAAAGTGGGGAACATCTCCTTCCACGGCATGTCCCAGGACCAGTTCCAAAAGCCCTACTCGGACATAACCGCCAAAGTCATTGATGAAGAGGTGAGAAACATCATTGACGAGCAATACCAGCGCGCTATTACCCTGTTAACAGAAAAGAGGAACGAATTGGAGAGTCTGGCCAAAGCACTCCTCGACAGAGAAGTTCTACTGAAGTCTGACCTGGAGAGGTTGATCGGTCCGCGACCATTTGACACTGAACAAATAAGTGATGAATCGGACAAAGATGAACCGGTAAGCCCATCCTCGCCGCCGGCGGAAAAAGAGTCCGGCAGAGACAAAAAAAGTGTTGAGGAAAAATCTTCAGCGCCAACCTCTGAGAAGCCTGAACAAATGGATGTGAAGGAAAAGAAAGAAAAACTTATTCCTCCGCCGATAACCACCACTAAAAAAAGGGAATCCAGTAAATCTGACCCCGAAGCGAAAAAAGGTGGGGAAAAAAGTGATGAGGATTCAAGCGGCGATAAGTCCTGAATTTTATTAGAAAAATTTCATTGGGTTTTTTATCAATTTTTCTTCGAGTACCGAAGTTCCATGGGGTATTATATGGCCCTTTGACACCACAGAGAAACAGAAGGATCTGACTATGATCCAGCTATGCAGAGGCAGCTAATCTGTACTCTTTTCAGGAAAACTACAACCTTCTAAGTCAGCCAGGCTGACAAGAAAAGTTTTTGAAAAATTTAGTAAGCAGGTATGTTTCTCAACTGGCTTTTTCTTTCTCTAGCAATTGGAAGCCATTTCCGTGGATATTGATTATTTCCACGCTCTCATCCATTTTGAGGTGCTTTCGGAGCTTGGTGATAAAAACATCCATGCTCCTGGCAGTAAAGTAGCTGTCCTCGCCCCAAATTTCCTTCAGTGCATCGGTTCGCGACAGTACCTGATTGATATTTTTGCAAAAAAGCTTAAGCAATTCGGCTTCCTTGGGAGAGAGTTTTACTTCCTGGTCTGCTTTGCCGTTTGAAGATGCTTTATGAGTTAGCACCCTTGTTGGGAAGTGAAAATGGTAGTTTCCAAACTCAAATTCTTTGGGTTCTTCCTTGACCTGATCTACCAGCAGTGTCCTTTTTAGAACGGCCTGTATTCTGGCCAATAACTCCTCAGAATTAAAGGGTTTGGAAACGTAATCGTCGGCACCTATTTTAAATCCGGCAACGATATCCTCTTTCATGGATTTAGCAGTCAGAAAGATAAGCGGCACTTTTTTATCCAGGCTGCGGATTTCTCTGGCCAATGTAAAGCCGTCCATTTTGGGCATCATGACATCGAGAATACAGAGATCGACCGGTCTTTCTTTAAAATATTGCAAACCGACTTCTCCATTAGGTGCCAGGTGTACTTCAAAATCGTGCATCTCGAGATAGGATTTGAGTACATCACCGAAGTTGTGATCGTCCTCCACCAATAATATTCTTATTCCTTCCATGAAATCTCTGTATTTTACACATAATAACGCTGTGATATACATTTCTGTATGGATGGGAGCAAAAAACTATCAATCCTCTTCAAAATTTCGAGGAAAAAACAGGATAAAGGTACTTCCCTTGCCAAGAGTACTTTCGACTGAAATTTCTCCCCGGTGTGCCAGCATCATGGCTTTTACGTAGGTGAGTCCCAATCCAAAGCCCTTTACATCGTGCAAGTTTCCGGTGTGAACCCTGTAAAACTTGTCGAAAATATTTCGTTTGGCCTCCGCACTTAGTCCAATGCCATTGTCAGAAATACGCACCTCCAGCCCGTCATTTCGATTTCGGGTACGAACTTTTATCTCCGGCTTTTCAGGACTGTATTTATATGCATTGTCCAACAGGTTGTTTAAGACGTTTTCGATGTGCATTTTATCGCCTCTGATTACAGGCTCTTCAGCATTCAGACTGGTGGTGATACTTCCATCCCTCTTGTCCACCAAAAAGATAAAATGTTTGATACATTTTTCTATCGATTCGTGAACATCCACATCAGCAACTTTCAGGTTGAACTGTTTTTTATCAATCACAGCCATTTGAAGTACCTTCTCCACCTGACCGAGCATTCGCTCGTTCTCTTGTTTGATGATATTGGCAAAACGCAGTACTTTGTCAGGTTTTTCACTGACAGTGGGGGAATTTATCGAGTCAGCTGCCAGCGAAATTGTTGCAATGGGAGTCTTTAATTCGTGGGTCATATTGTTGATAAAGTCGCTCTTCATCTCTGAGAGGTGTTTTTGCCTGAAAATCACAAAAACCGTATATCCGAAACAGAATAAAATCAAGGTGGTAAAAAGCAGAGAACCCAACAATGTGACCCAGGCATCTTCCCAAATGAATTTTCCGCGGTTTGGGAAATTAATGACCAGTTCTCCGAGGGGGCCATCGCGATCTACAAAGAGACGAACCCGGTATCTCGATGCTTCCAGGCCGGTAGTTTCCTGATCTTCAGCATCTATTGCACTATCAAAAAAGTGAGTAAAAGCCCCGTTAATGATGGCGAATTTGTCATCCCGAACTGCATAAAGGCCATAATTGTAGCCCGTAGTAATGTTTCGATTTTCAAATTCCACGCTGAGCAGTTGATCCAAAATATTGGGCTCTACGCGCTCATGAAGGGGTTTGTCAATGGCCTTTCGTATGTTTTCGTCTCTTAGGACACCCCCTTCCATCAATACTTCCTGCTTCGCAAGGGAGACGGAGTCCAACTCAAAAATTCGCTCAATAATTCTGGCTGTAATTGAATAGTCATGAGAGGAATAGGGACTCCTTGCCACATCATCCCAGTCCAGGCTCACTGTCTCACCATAAAGATTAAGCAAGTCCGTACTCTGTTGCACTTCATTGATACGCTCCAATTGAGTAGCTACATTGGTTAGTGCGGAAAAGACGTTTTGGTCAAACTTGGATTCATTGAGTTCCAATGAGTAGTTGATCCAGTAAAGCTGAATGAAGAAAGAGCCTACCACTCCGGCACTCATCAATATAATTATAGTCCAAATCCCTGTCCTGTTCATCTGTGTCGTTTGTCTGCCAAACTATCTAAGAACGGATCAAATATAGGGCTTTGTCTGTGCACTGGAAAGGAATGGGCCAATTAATAAACTTTTTGCACCCTGTTATTTGATAAATGCAATTGCCATAATGAGATCAATTCGATTTGGCCCCGAGATTTTTGCCTCCAATCAATCAGCAGATAATATCCTCCACAACTATTAGCCACCCGAATTTATGTTACACCAACTTCGTTGACAAAATTTCTCAAAACTGATTGAGTCTTTCAAAATCTTGTCCGGGACTTAGTTGAGTGTAAATCTCACCCTGATTCCCGCTTGCGTATTGGTAATCGGGTACGATTGGGTCGTGTATGGCACCGTTCGGAAATAATCTACAAAAAGGCGCAGAGACAGACTTTGAGTGATATCGTATTCCACGGCAGGAGCGATCCTGATGGCACGCTGGCCTCGCGTATCTCTTGGGTTAATATCCAGCCCCCAACTGTGCTGAAGTGTGCGATCGTCCCTGATGGAGAAATCGAATATTATCCGCAGGTCGCGTGTCGTCTGTTGTTGACCGGGTGTTTGTCCGCGAGTATCACCAGGCCGTCTTTCATCTCTTTCACCCCTTCGCGGTTGACCACCAAATCTAAAATCCTGCAAAGTGTATCCAAACCCAATGGTGAAATCCGTGGACCTGGTTTCATTGAGGTTTTGACCTACCGTACTCAAAGAAAGGGTTCTGGATTTGGAGTAATCAAACCTGAGCTCAATTCCTCCTTTGGTCTGTACATTGATCCCGATCAGCGGGCTGAAATTCTCACTAATCACCAACTGCGGTACACTGAGTCTTGGATAAAAATTCCCCGACACGGAATCAATGTTAGCAGGTATTTGAGAGTCTCCGGTTTCGTCTTCCTGATAGGACAATCTGCTTTCAAATCTATTAGCAGTAAGGGTGGACTGGTAACCGTGAGATATGGTTATTCGGTCAAAAATTTCATTGAACCAGGGCAGACGGCTCAATCCATTGTAACTGATGTTCCAGTTGGGTTTAGGACTGACATCAAATAGATCTAATTCCGCCCTGAGAGCATCCGTATCAGTGTAGGCAGCAAGGAAAGCAGGCACCAGTACTTCCTCCTGATTAGCTCCAAAGCCCTCCCGGTAGTTCGGTCCGTCTTTAGGGTGCGGATCACCATCGGGATTGAGGCGCCCTGAAATAATAGATCTATTACTCTTAAATGTCTCGAACAAGCCCCTTATCTCATCATCGCTGTCCTTAAACAGAGTATTGAGTGCGAGGAATGATACAGAATAGGATCCAAACTCAGAGACAGAGCCAAAACCGTATTCGGCTTCTCTCCATGCTTCTGCCGGGATATTCTCATCCCCAAAGTTTTTAAACAAAAAGGACTCATTGGTGGAAAATCTCCGATCCATAGTGAGGTCAATCCTGAAATCCCTGAAGGGTTCTATATTCAATTCTGCATTCCAGTTTTCAGAATAAGTCCTGGAGACGTTTTGGTTCTGTCTCCTATCAGCAGAGAACCAACCCTTTTGGGATGCATTGCTCAGCAGCCATGCATCCGAGGGTTGTCGCCCGAATGCATAGTCAATTCCCGGTGAACCGAGTCCACTTGACATTCCGGCAAAACTCGGAGTATCCATAAATCCGGGCACAAATGAGGTGTAATCCCGGGTAAAATTAAATCGACCCCTTCTCACCATCAACAATGGTCTAATGAGTATGCGCTCCATGGTAGTGACCTGTCGCGGCTGATCATCAGCGTCCCTGCCACCCCGTTGTGGACCTCTCGCACCGCGGTTGATCCTACTCAGGTAGCCGATACTGTTATAAAGTCGCTCAAAATTGAAGTTGGCCCTTATACTCTCCCCTCTGGAGTTGAACAGAGAATTACCGAGGAAGGGAGCCTGAAAGGAAGCTGCTGACCAGGTGTAACTGGTGGTATATCTCGCATCTACTGAAACCCATTCCATAAAGGGCAATTTATCGATGGGAACCGAGTAATTAGCGGTCAAAGAGTGATCGTAATCCCGTATTCGCCCAAAATCCCTTACATTTTCCCAAACAAAACTCTGCCTTGATTTTCGATCAGCTCCCACAAATTCTCCTGTACGCCAGTCAAATCCATCATCAGTCAACTCATCGATGACTGAATTGCTCCTCGCATTGAAATTCAATCGGAGTGAACGAGTCAATTCCCAGCTTAGCTCATGATCCCGCATCCAAAGGAATTGCCTGCTCGTGGAAGTCGGAAAATCTTCTGTAAACCGATACCGCCGTTGGTTCATTCGCCGATTAACTGTGGTCCTGAATCCTATCGTCGATGGTATGGGGTTGAAATTGAATTCCGATAAAAGCCGCACTCCCTGCCCGTCCCCAAGAAAACTAAAGGGTTCGATATAAATGGGTCTCGTGCTGAATTGATAATTTAATGTTGCCTCATGGTGGGTATTGTCATCCTGTTCAATAATTGGATCCGACCGGTTGATTTCGGTGTAAGCATAACTCAATGCAAAATTTTCTATATCCCAGGGTCTCGGTTCATCCCCGGCATCGCGACGTTTCCGCACATTGGTAAAATTAACACTGGTAATCTGGGTTTTATCCAGTGCCTGTTCGCGCAGTGAATCCCTTTCGGCCCGGGTTTCTGCCAGGTCGAGTTTTTCGTCCAGCTCCAGGTCCATATCATAGGGATCGAATTGAGGTATCCGCACATCAGAGGAATACTGAAAATAGAATGGGATATCAATATTTGAATCATCAGGTAGGAACATACCCAGCTCAAGATCAGCAGCAATATCGAATTGCAGCACAGCCTCCTTACTTCTTTGCTGCACCCTGTGCTCCAGTGCCCCCCAGCCCACACTGCTGTAATTTCCGCTGACAGACAGGTTACCAAAATCAGCCAGTTGCATGTTGAGCCGCGCCAAACCGGCCACACCACCCTGCTCATTAAGGCCGGTAAGTCGAAGTTCGTTTACCCATACCTCTGTACAGAAAGTGCGCTTGTTAGAATTGTTGCGAACCGCAATAAACACCGATTTTACGGCCCCGGTATTGGGATTCCCCCGAACACTCACCGTGTTATTGGGGTTGTCAGGGTCCGGTTCAGAGTAGGTAGTATTGATGGGTGTACCGGACTGGTTCCGGTTAATCTTCACGTCCTTAAGCAATTCAAGCGGGAAGTCAAATTCATTTTCTTTAGGCCACACAATGCGCTCATAAGGCTCATCCATATCGAAGGATGAAAAAACCATTGGTATCTCGTATTCGTAGTAGTTGTCTGTGTAATCAGAACCGAGACGCATAACAATAGACAGGTCTTCATCGTCCAGATCATCCAGGGTTTCAGCGTGGACGAACATTTTCAAACGCTCGTAATACCGCATATCGAATTCGCCAAGCAATTTATACACAGCGTTCATTCGGTTGGGTTCGAGATTGCAAATCTCCAGAGCCAGGGATTGCTCGTTGAGGAATGCATTGGCAAACGTAGATTGATAATTCCGCTCCCGCTGAATACCAGGTGGAATAATATACCGGAATGGCGACCTACTGGAGTGCTCCTCTATATTTACCACACTTATTTCAAACTCATTATTGCCATCCAACTGATTGGTAACGCCGGTCCCGATAGGTCGGGTTACCCGACGCCATTGATTTCTAGCCAGGTCGAGGGATGCGAAGCGCAGAGTAACCGGTTCTTCAAAGCCGGTCATGTACATTCTCATGAATTTCATGGACCTGAAATCCTGAATTCCACCTACTTTTCGTGTGTACTGTTTAATGGGTACTTTGAAGCGATACCAAATTTGATTATTGGGATTAACCACAGTATCTGTTATAAAATCATTCCACTCCAGAGCGTTGTTTCCATCGTGATTGATGGGAATCTGGTAGTCAAAATAGGCCTCTGTCCTGTTCATGGAGCCATCGCGATTGACATCCTCCGAATCGGGAAAATTAGTGTAGGCGTTACTTATTCGCTGCCCGGGTTGTGAAATAGGAGAGTTACCCTCCGGATTGTTATATCTTCTGTAGCGCTCGAAAACCCCATCTTCGTCTGTGAATTCAGGATCGTCCCAAAACTTGTAGTCGTCATTGGAGAGGTCGGCCACAATTCTTGCTTTGGCCTCATTGGTGAGATTGGGAGAACCGATTATGGCCTCGTAATAATCGCTAAACACCTGAATCTCTCCAAGGCTGTCCAATCCGTCAAGACCAACATCCTGCAATTCTCTGTGTTCCGGGTCATTGGCAAAGGCATATACCACCGGTGGCACGGATGGTACCCGCCCCCATGCTGTGGTGTCTGTCGGGATGACATCTCCCGGCACCGGAAGGGCATTCTCAAAAAATTGCACTCCGTCTTTAAGAATATCCTCGGATACATTACCGAGATTGATATGCAGATAACCACCATCCTGAACCGGTCGTTCTTCCGTTCCAATAAAGGGATTCAATACCCAAAACTCGATGTACTCAATATTGGTTTGTTCGAAATCATTGGTCGGCAGGGCCCGCATCATACCGCCCCAACGCGATTCCGGATCCCGTAATTTTCCATCCTCAGTCAAACCGGCTGAATAACCCGGATGCCCTTCTGGTCTGTCAAAATTATAGGGCCCCCTTTCATCGGGATAATAGGATATATCAAAAGTCCTGAAATCAAATAATGTGGGGAGGTCGGGTCGATTTCTAAAAATCTCACGCTGGCCCACATTCCTTGTGTAGGGGTCGTCCTGAGGACCGGAAATAGTTCGGTCAATCCGATACCAGTTGATCAAAGCCCTGTTGGCTCCGGTTATATCCACGTCGATCAATTCGGATTCAGGAAACTGCCCGGTTCCTTCGGGAACGGAGGAAATGATCCAACTGTTTACGGGAACTCTGAGATCAATTCGACTGGCACTTCCCTCAAAGTCATCAATATATACCACTCCCCCCTCATCGTCACCAACGTTGATGGCCCTGGAATGTCCCGGTCGAAGAGCTGCACCTTCTGCATAAAAGTCTATACTGGAGGCTTCTCGCGTACTGATACCCGGTATGGCATCTACAGCCCGTGTCAGCCACGGTGCTTCATCGCTGTAATTAAAATCTGCTCCGAATATCCGGTTGTTAATAGGGTCATCCCCAAAGTTCACTTTTTCCGTAAAGGGTTTTTCCCACAAATGCATATAGGTACCTCCCACGCTCATGGTGGGACTGATATCGTAGTCAGCCCTAAGTCCGATCATGGATCGGGTTTGAAAACTGAAGGTGGATTGGTCCTCAAATGAAACATTGATGGGAGTGCCGGAAGCCAAAACAGCATCATTGATAATTCTAACCCTTCCTATCTGATAATCCACTACATAATCGATGTCCTCCTGCAGCACATTTCCACCTGCCCGAACCGTAACAGATCCCGGAGGCACATTGATAGCACCGAGAGAAATATCACTCCTCACTTCGGACCGGTAAGATCCACGCATCACAAACCGGTTTCTCTCCTGAAATTCCCTTGCTGCCGTAATGGTTGTATCGTACAACAATTCGTAATTGTACTGGTCGTAGAGCTCTTCTGAAGGCAGTATTTCGCGCAGTGATTCACCAAAAGGCTCCAGTTTCGGGAACATCACTTTTCCCGTCTGGGTGTTTATGGTAATACCAGGGATAAAGTCGAAAAATCCATCTGGTACGGGATCACCGTAGTAATTCAGGTTGTCCAGGTTAAAAAGCTCCAAAAGCGTCCTCCCTGCCAAACCAGGTTCTGGTAAAAAGCGCTTTTGTCCACCGGCCGGATCGTCATAAAATATGTCAAACTGAAAATCTTCCTGACTCGCTCCAAAAGCGCCAATGGAATAGACGTTTTTCATCATCAAATCCCACATGGGCTCAGATACACTCTGACTTGAACTCTTCAACATTTTCAAAAACAGAACCTGGCTGGATGCACTGGTCGAATCACCCTCGAAAGCGGGAACATCGGTGGCAAATTCACCCACTTTGTACGGCTCGCCATTGTAGGTGTACTCGTATGCCACAGCGAGGACCTCATCAGGACGAAGCGCCACATCCAACTGAATTACTCCCAATTCCGGGATTACCGTATATCTGTTAGAGGGCAATTTTCGAGCTCTTCTCTGCTCAAATTGTGAGCCGGAAATAAAGTTATAAGGCATACCCTGAAGGGTATTAACCACGGTTCGAAGGTCTCTTGTCTGCACACTGTCACGCAATAACTGGCTGTAAATCCTGTTAGCGGAATTGTCAGGCAAGGCTCCTTCCCCATCAAGCGGTCGAAGATCCGGGGGGATGGCCGGAAGTCCAAACTCATCCTCCACTCCCTGAGCAGAAAAGTTTTCAAACTCACCCAAATCGGAAAAAGCCACGATCTGTCTCAGGTCTTCGTATTCGTTACCGATGTTGGTAACCCAAACCTCAACACGATCCAATTTAAATAAGCTGTTGATGTAGGGTAAATTCTCCAGGGCTTCTTCAAAAATACTCCTGTTGTAGTGCGAGAGAAAGAAGTTTCGATTGGCATCGTATTCATCTGCTCTCATTTCAAACTCCTGAATTTGCGCACCACCCTCGATTTGGATATTTTCCCTTCGGGCGCGCTGCTGGGAAGCGATTGCAGTGAGGCGAAGGTGTCCAAATTGAAGCTCGGTTTTGATACCAAACAAGCTCTGACTTCCCTCGATCAAGGAGCTTCTCAGTGGCAGGCTCACATTTCCTGCCTCTATATTCTTTATAATATCGTCCTCATCAAAAGCGTCGCTGTCGAACTTAATGTTCAATTGATTCTCGAAATCAAATGTAGGTCGTGTATTGTAATTCGTTGACAGGGAGAGTTTTTCACCGATTTGGCCGGTGACATTCATTTCGATATCCATGTTGAAGTCAAAGATACCCTGGCGCTGTTGTCTCACAGGAAGGGTGGGATTTTGGATATTTTGAAAACGGGCACCCAGCAGGACGTCAATGTGTCCCTGGGGCTGAATATCCACTTCCGATCCTCCGAATATCCTGTCCACCAGATTGGTTTCAATATCCACTTCAAGGATGGGATCTGTCAGGCCTTCTACCTCGCCGTAGTCGTCAGAAATTCCAGCAAGGTTATTGAAATAGGCCCTCTCCTCTCGCTTTGACCTCCATTCGACGTACTCTTCAAAAGTCATGTAAGTAGGTGACCGGTAGTAATCGTCACCTATTTTCTCCATTATGTAATACCGGTTGGTCTCAGGGTCGTACTCAACCTCTTTCTCGATAATTGGTGGGTCCTGGAGATTGAAAGGGTTACCCATGGGAGAGGTAAGAAAATCACCTGTTCGCTCGCGAATAGGCGTGGTGTCCCTGGGTTGTTGTTGCTGCAGTTCTTCCAGCATGTGTTCGTAGGGGTCATCCAGATTGAGGTTGAAGCCTTCACCCGCCAACATTTCGGTCTGGCAGACCAATGCAATTAATACCGTCGAAAATGTAATCGAGATTCTTTTCCGCATATTACCTTGAAAAACGAAATAATTGTCACTTAACGCCC
>PWJP01000057.1 GCA_003559985.1 Saprospirales bacterium | reverse complement strand
CGTACTGATGATGAGTGGGAAGCATTAGCTGAAACAAATACTAACTGGCGTGATGTTATGTTCAGAGATGGCCTTATACAATCTCACGAATTATCATCAGCCGGTGGTGGTGAAAATACAACTTATTATGTTAGTGGTGGTTATTTCTTTCAAGAAGGAATCCTTGAAAGATCAGATTATGAAAGATTAACGGCAAGATTAAATCTTGACCATTTTGCTGCTGAAAATATAAGAATAGGCCTTTCTACTAATATTAGTTATGAAGAAAATAATTTTACAGTAGCCGAAGGTGGTTATGGCAATAACGTTTATAATCCTGTTTTTGCTTCTTATCTTATAAATCCTTATGAGAAAAATAAAGATGAAGATGGAAACTGGAATCAGGATTTTGGAACATGGGGATTTGGTCATCCTTTAGAACAACTTGAGCTAAATCAGGATTACCAAACTGATCTTAATATGACAGGTAATCTTTATGCTGAATATAATCCATTAGATAATCTTCAGTTAAGATCAAGTATAGGTATAGATGCTACGGATTATACAACAAATAATTATTTGCATCCTGATTCTGAATGGGGTCGTGATTATAGTGGTAGTGTATCAAGATTATTCCAAAGGTCTTATACTACGACATTTACAAATACTGCCAGATATAATTATGTATATCAAGATAGACACAATTTTAACTTATTAGGAGGTTTTGAAACTACACAGCATGAGACAGAATCCTTTAGCACTCAAGGTGTTGGATTTGCAAATGATAAAGTAAGAGTTCCCGGTGCTGCATCAACTCCTTATGCGGTAGGCGGAACAGCTTATGCTTTTAATCTTTTATCATATTTTTCTCAGTTAAATTATGGTCTGGATGATAAATATTTTGCAGATGTTAGTTTCAGACGTGATGGTTCAAGTCGCTTTGGAGCAGAGAGAAGATATGCTAATTTCTGGAGTGCCGGAGTTAGCTGGAATATAAAAAGAGAAGACTTTTTGGCTAATGTAGATGTTTTAGATGATTTACGTATAAGAGCCAGCTATGGTACAACGGGTAACTATAATATAGGAAACTATGAGCATTTAGCTTTATATGGTGCCGGATTTTCTTATGCAGGTCATGCCGGAACAGGCCCAGGCTCTCCGGCAAATCCGTTTTTGACATGGGAAACAAGTGAGTCTTTGAACCTGGCAGTAGAAACCAGAGTTTATAATCGTGTAGATTTTACTGTTGAATTATATAACAGAGTAACTGATGACATGCTTATGGCAATGCCAATATCTCGTACATCAGGATTCTCAAGCGAAAGGAGAAATGTAGGTAAGATGACAAACAGAGGTATAGAGCTTAGTACAGAAGCATTGTTGGTAAGAACCGGAGATTTTGCATGGAACCTAACGGCTAACTTTACATATAACCAAAATAATATTGATGAGCTATTTTTGGATGTTGAAGAGTATGTCTCAGGTGTTACTATAGTAAAGACCGGAGAATCTTTAGGTACATTATATTATACAAGGTATGCAGGGGTTAATCCCGCAGATGGGTCGCCATTATGGTATGATCGTCATGGAAACCTAACTTCAGAATACAGCGATGATGATAGAGTAGCGTTAAGTGGAATGTCTTATATTGCACCATATTTTGGAGGATTCTCAAGTAATTTCATGTATGGAAACTGGCAGATGGAAGCATTTTTCTCTTATGCACTTGACAGGTATATGGTTAATAATACGGCTTTCTTTACGCAAAACCAGGCATTTAGTGCATATAACAGATCAACGGAACTACATGACATTTGGAAAGAACCTGGAGATGAAGCTAGATTTCCATTACCGGGATCTGAGCCTGATGATGTTTTTGATACAAGATATATTGAAGATGCTTCATTTTTGCGTCTAAGAAATGTTACTTTGGCTTATAACCTTCCAAGAGAGATAGTACAAAGAGCCTGGTTGCAAAGTGCCAGAGTATATGTGCAAGGCCAAAATCTATGGACGTGGACAGAATATACAGGTTTTGACCCTGAATTTAATGGCGCTGTTGAGCTTAGTGCTTATCCGCAAGTCAGGTCAATTACATTTGGTATAGACTTGGGCATATAAGATATTAAATAGTATTGTTTGTCAAATAAATAAAATAAAAATAATATGAGAACAACAAAGAAAATAATAATAGCATTTTTAGCAGTATTTATGATAACTGCTTGTGACGAGGATTTTTTAGACCTTCATCCACCTTATGCTATATCAGCTGATGAGGCATTTGAGACGTTGGATGATTTTTATTCCGGACTTAACGGTATATACTCTGCTTTAAGAGGAGGTGGTGGTTACTGGGGGAAGAATATGATGATGAATTTTGCAGTTGCAACTGATGAAGCTTATGCAGTTGAAGGTTTTACAAACCAGTGGGGAGGCTTTTATAACTGGGCATATACTGCAGGAACAAGCGAGATAGCGGGTCTTTGGATTAATGCATATAGAGTTAGCACCAGAGCTTCTAATCTTATTGAAAACCATGGTGATTTAACTGAAGGATCACGTTCTGAAAGGAATCAAATTCTTGGTGAAGCGAAACTGCTTAGAGCAATGGCGCACTTTGATTTGGTTAGGGTTTTTGCAAAACCATATAAGCATTCTAACCCATCGAGTGATCTTGGTGTTCCAATAGTTACAGTAGAAAATATTGAAGATAAGCCAAGAGAAACAATAGCAGATGTATATAATTTTATACTAGAAGAGGCTCATGAAGCTTTGGATTTATTAAATACAAATAGAGCGATATATTACATGGGAGTTGATGCAGCAAATGCATTTTTAGCTAGAGTATATCAGGAAATGGGCGATTGGGAAAATGCTGCAGAATATGCAGGAGAAGCAATTGGATCAAGGCAATTGGCTGAAGGTCAAGACTATTTGAATGTGTGGAGAAGAGATGGACATGGAAACGGAGAGGTTATCTTTTTGTGTGGGGTAGTACAAGCGGAATTTACAAATGGACTTAATTTAGGTTCTAATTTTGTAGGCTCTACTCCTCCCGCCGGAGGTAATTGGAGAATAGACTATAAGCCTGGTGTTGAGCTTGTAGAGCTTTATGACAGGGATAATGACATCAGATATGAAGCATTCTTTGAAGATGATGTAGCAATAGTTGGATATGAAGCAGGATTGACAGTTCTTGTTAAGTATTATCATGATAATCCAAATTTTGAACAAAGAGGAATGAACCAAATGAAAGTATTCAGATTGTCAGAGATGTATCTTATTAAAGCAGAAGCTCTTGCTGAGCTAGGAGAAGAAGCAGATGCAAATCAATATCTTGCGGATCTTAGAGATGCTAGAATACAAGGATATTCTCATACGGATTATTCAGGAGACGAGTTGTTAGAAGAGATATACAAAGAAAGACAATTAGAGCTTGCATTTGAAGGTCATAGGTGGTTTGATTTAAGAAGAAGAGGAGAGGGTTTTGAGCGTGTTCCTCAAGTTAGATCAACCGGGAGAGATGATATAACAATAGAACCGGATAATCACAGATGGATATATCCAATCCCTCAGGGAGAGATGGATGCAAATAGGTTAATGGTTCAAAATCCGGGATATTAACAGTAAATAAGTATTTAAAATAATAGTATTAATAAAAATTAAAAATAATATCAGTATGAAAAAAAGATATTTGTTTATATTGAGTTTAATATTACCATTGTTTATATTAAGCTCATGCAAAGATGATAACGATATTCTTTCCGATGATGATTATTTCATTGTTTATGAAGAAGAAGAATACGTTATAGATAAACGACCTTTGAATCCAAATGAAGTTTTGGAGATCCCAATTGTAATGGCCGCTGAACGAGGAGAAGATGTTGTTTTAACAATAGGAGTAGATGAGCAAAACTCAACGGCTGTTGAAGGGACTGATTTTGAATTTGTAAATGGACCTGAGATAACTTTT
>PWJP01000235.1 GCA_003559985.1 Saprospirales bacterium | reverse complement strand
TTGCATTGTTCCAGTCGAGGGCTGTGGTCCCATACATCCCTTTCTGGAAAGAAATTGCCGTGGTTATATTGGTTTGATTTATTATTTCCCAGTCGTGTCTCAGGATTACGGTGGGTCGATGTGATCTGGCGACACGGGAATTCCGCTTTTCGCCATCTTGAAACCCCCAAAAGGAGTTGTAGTGATTGTCGCCACTCAGGTCATAAGCTTCCTGAGTAGCAGGTCCCGATCGCCCTCTTTTTGACTGTGCACCAAAAAAGGTTAGATTGATGGAGTGGCCATCGCCAAACAACTTGTCGGCCGAAATAAAATAACTCCAGGCGTCGTAAAAAGTCCCCTCCTGAAAGCCCTCCTGGGCCCATCTTCTCGATGCAGAAACCGAAAGTGCCCACTCGCCGGGCATCAATCCTGTGCTGTGGGTTGCCATCACACGGTGGTTGTAACTTCTATTCGAAGCTGCGTAACCTATGCGGGTTTGCTGCCACTGTTGCAGGGCCCTGGTGTCGATGCTTGTGCCGCCCCCAATGTCGGTGAATGCAAATTCGGTGGGCTCCAATCCTACAGAACTCGTTCTGGATCGCAGCACATCGTTCAAACCTCCCCAGTGTGCCCAGATGATATTGCCGCTCTCCAGGTCGTTCATGGGGATGCCGTTGAGCATCATGGTGGAGTACTGGGCGTCGTAGCCCCTTATCCTGAATCTCCTCTGGCCAAAGGCAAAACCGGCGCGGGCCTGGAAAAGATCACGGGAGGCCGATAGCATTCCGGAGTAATCCTGCACTTCGATGTCGGAGCTTTCAAAGTCCGATTCGTCAAGCTCAATTACCGGCAATTCTCTTCTAAAATCCAGGTCATCAATTCTGACATCCACCTGAATTGTACCGAGGTCGAGCAGATCGCCTTCAGCAATTTCAACCGCCTGTTCGTAAATTTGGTTCTCCCGGCTGCTGATCACCAGATGGTAGCTGCCCGGTTCAATGTTTTCCAGTAGAAATCTACCCCTGGTAGAGGTGGTGGTTTGGTGTACTGTCCCCTCCAGGAATACATCCAGCCCGGGAAGTTTTTGCTCCGTGTTGTCATCCTCAACTACGCCTGTTAAGCCACCTGATTGTGCAGAAGCCATAGCAGAGCAAAAAACGAGAGCAAGTCCGAGGGCCATTTGTCTCCAAATAATTTCCATACAAAAATTTTTTTCCAGATTGTTTTGCTGCCGAAATCCATACTTTAGCATCTCATCTCACTTCACGACATCAACATCCCGGTTCAGTACAGATTAATTTACAGCACATTATACATTCACCATGCAAATGTAATCAATTCTGCGCATTTCCAATTGATTTTTTGGAAACAGCTACAGGGAATGTTTTTCTCTTCGTGGACTCCTGCTGCAATCAAATTGTGCTATTTGGAGTTTATGAATTCGCTTATTTTTGATTTGCCTAACTTGTATTGAAAATCATAGTTTTCTGCCCACTTTGTTTTTTTAAGTCATATTTTTCAGTGTTGCTTTCTATAAGCCAGGAATATATTTTTTTATTGAAAAAAGGTGATTCGCGCGGCTTGTAATTTTGAGAGAAGCCAGGTTGAATTAACGAAAAGATAATTCCCGGCCGGGGCGGTCTCGAATTGGTTGACTGCAGAAATGAACCCGGCCCCTTTCTACAAACTTATCGGCTTGTTTTCAGTTGCAGGGTCCAGTTTCTAGCCGTTTATTGAATGGGACAATAATTTTTGGATTATCTTTGGGGTTCTTAGATCAGAAAAATACTCGATCCATGTTATATTATAGCTTTTTTAAGCGATTTCTCCCGGTTGCGCTGATTGCAACCATGATTCTTGGCAGCGTTCAGTTGACTGCTCAGCGGCAACAGTTTGAACTCGCTTGCATTGCCTTTTACAATGTGGAGAACCTATTCGACACCATCAATGAACCGGGGAAAATGGATATCGACTACACCCCGGAGGGCAGGTATTTGTGGGATACCGAGAAATATTTGGACAAGCTCGACAAACTGGCCTGGGTGTTGAAAAGACTAGGAACCGATAAGAGTCCCGATGGAGCCGCTGTTATTGGCCTCGCTGAGGTTGAGAATCGCCGGGTTTTGGAGGATCTCGCTGCCCACGAAGACATAAGGGACAGGAATTATCAGGTTGTACACTACGAGTCAGCGGATTTCCGGGGTATTGACAATGCCCTGTTCTACAATCCCGATTATTTTGAATACATATCATCCCGGCCACTGCCTTTTGAAATTGAGAGACCAGACGGCAGCATCGAAAGAAATCGGGATGTCCTCCTGGTGACCGGGAAATTGATGGGGGAGAAGATACACATCATGGTGAACCACTGGCCCTCCAGAAGGGGAGGTGAGGCAGCCACTCGTTACAAAAGAAATCGCGGGGCACAGGTTAATCGCGCCATTGTGGACAGCCTGAAAGCGGAAGACCCCATGGCCAAAGTCATTGTAATGGGAGATTTTAACGATGATCCTGTCAATGAGAGCATCAAAAAGTACATTAATGCTGTCGGTGACCGCAATTCGATGGAAGCCGAAAATATGTACAACCCCTTTTACGATGCTTTCAGAAGGGGACTGGGTACAAATGCCTGGCGCGATTCCTGGAGTCTGTTTGATCAGATAATAATCTCCTACGGCCTTGCGCAAGAACAGGGAGAAGGTTGGAGGTATTTCAGGTCTGAAATTTGGAACCATCGAAATTTGGTTCAGCGAACGGGCCGTTTCAAGGGATACCCCTACCGGAGTTTTGCTGGTGGTCAGTACATCTGGGGGTACAGCGATCACTTTCCCGTGTTTATATACCTGGTACGTCCCGTTCAGTAAAAAGAATGTGCAAATTCAGGCCTGTTGAATCCTTCTTTGTTTTCCTCTTCCACCGGAACATTTTCTTACTTTTGCCCGATTGACTGATGGTCCGGGGAGTTGATTTTTTCTCCCGGACCTCGATTCTCATTAAAACAGGCTGTTATGGATTCCGCTGGATTTGAAGCCGTAAAAATAACCACTGAATTTGATCAGGCCATGGAATTGATGTCCAATTCCGGGAGTGATCCTGTCTTTATTACTGGTAGTGCCGGCACCGGAAAATCCACCCTGCTTAAACTTATTACCGATACCACCGACCGTAAAATGGTCTGCCTTGCTCCCACCGGAGTTGCTGCCCTTCACGTCGGTGGACAGACGATCCACTCCTTTTTCGGCTTTCCTCCGAGCCTGCTGGTACCTGGGGAGTTTAAAATCTGGAAAAACAAGCGAATTATCCGAAAACTGGACCTCATTGTAATCGACGAGATATCCATGGTTCGGGCGGACTTAATGGATGCAATGGACCATTTTTTGAAGGTGGCGAGGAAATCCGATTCCCCTTTTGGTGGGGTTAAAATGGTCTTTTTCGGAGACCTTTACCAGTTGCCCCCGGTCGTAAGTGGGGTCGCTGCCGCCAATTACTTCAATACCGAGTACGAGAGTCCGTATTTTTTCTCAGCCCGCGTTTTTGACAGAGAATGTAAGCTCCATCAATTTGAACTGACCGAGGTGTTCAGGCAAAAAGACCGCAAACTCGTGGAATTGCTGGACCGCATTCGGACCAATACTACCGATTTCGATGACCTCGAATTTATAAATAGCCGGGTTGACCCCTCTTTTGACAGCCCGGATTGGTGCGTCACCCTGGCGGCACGTAATGCGACGGTCAATGCCATCAACCAGCTCAGACTTTCCCAACTCGAAGGGGATTCCATATTGTACAATGCAAAAGTGAAGGGCAAATTCCCTCTCAATGCCTTTCCTGCAGACAGTGTGCTCTCTTTAAAACCCGACGCCCAGGTTATATTTTTGAGAAATTCACCCGACCATCAATTCGTAAATGGTACCCTCGGCAGGGTAGTGGAGGTGCACGAGGATCATATTTTGGTGAGATTAAAAGATGGTTTGCATGAG
>PWJP01000034.1 GCA_003559985.1 Saprospirales bacterium | reverse complement strand
GATGGACCCGGATCACTGGAAGAGGGTTCGCAATTTTACATCCTTGAAGGAGATCCCGGTAAGGCCGAAGTATTTAATATGCGCTTGAAACTACCGGATGGCTTCCACATTGCTCCCCACACACATCCGGGAGTAGAGAGGGTGACAGTTATTTCCGGGGAATTTGTACTCGGGCACGGTGCTGAGGCCGATATGGAAGAGTACTACGAATTGCCTCCCGGTAGCTACACCTCCATGCCTCCGGGAATGAAGCACTACGCTTATGCACGTGGTGAAACCATTGTCCAATTGGTGAGTGTTGGACCCTGGGAAATTGATTACATTAATCCCGAAGACGATCCAAGACTGCGGGATAACTGATGTAGCCAGGTATATTTTCAACGGCTCGATTCACAGCCCAGTTTCTTCCATCAACTTTTCAAAACCAAAGGTGGAGCAGGGGAATTATTGTCCATTCGTAAAGCATGCATTTCTTCCATATAAAGTGGTCCTTTTTGATTAAAAAAAGATGGACAATTTAATCCTGAAACGACAACTCTTTTACTTAACCAATCACAGTAGAAAGCAAGCTGGCTTTGGTTGGTAAATTATACGAATTCAATAGATATTGAGAATCAGCGTTTCAACTCAAAGCCACAGAATCTCAGTTTGATCCTGTCGGGGAAATTCATGAATTTTCCAACAAGGAATTTTATATAATTAATAATTCCCCTTCCTTTGCCAATGCGTTTGGCTACAATTAACCCCGGGGAGGACCAATTCAACCAAATTGAGGGAACAAAACAACCAAACAATTTGTAAGAAAATTAAGTGGCTTGCGTTCTCATATCAGGTTGCTTTAAGGACGTAGTGGAAAATTTCCCTGGTGAAATTTTCTTAATAGTCCAATGTTGTTTAACTTGCGACGTTACGAATGAACGAAAAAATTTAAACTGTTTATGAAATACATTATTTTCACACTGACACTCGGCTTAATGGCCTTTCAAATCAATGCACAGGCTGAGGATTATGAGCCTGCTCATGAAGGTTGGCATGTGATGTTGAACGATGCGTATCAGGAATCCCAGCAAACCGGGAAACCTATTATGGCGTACTTCACCGGTAGTGATTGGTGCCCTCCCTGCCGCAGATTTTCAGCAGCGGTGATTAGTCAACCGGAATTCAACGAATGGGCCAAAGACAATGTGGTATTGCTTGAGGTGGACAGCCCGAGAAGAAAGCAAGTACCTCAAGAAATTCAGCAACAGAATCAAAATCTAAGTCAGGCTTTTAATGTCAGGGGAGTTCCCAGAATATGGGTGTTCAACATGAACCAAAATGGAGAAACCGGCGAGATGGAAGTTGAGGCCCTTGGTTCTACAGGTTTTGTTCCCTCGGTGGATGACTTTACATCCCAGGTTGAGGATATGATAGATTAATTATTAAGGAGAATTTAGTGTTTAGTTCTCCTTATTTGAAAGTTCTGCGGTCCTCCTACCGGTAGAGACCGCGGTTCTGTTTCTAAGCAAACTTCAATAGAATGTATAATCTTATTGTAACAACATTCGTGCTAATCCTGTTTACCTTGCCATTCAACCTTACTGCACAGGACTATGAACCTGCTCATGAAGGCTGGCACTATGTTTTGCAAGATGCATATGAAGAATCGGTACAAACCAATAAGCCCATTATGGCCTTGTTTACGGGTAGTGATTGGTGCAGGCCTTGTATGCGTATGAGCAAGGCTGTATTTGACCAACCTGAATTTAAAGGATGGGCTGAGAAAAATGTGGTTCTTTTGGAACTGGATTTTCCAAGAAGAAGAAGCATACCCGATGAAATTCGGCAGCAAAACGGTGGGCTTCAGCAAGCTTTGGGAGTCAGAGGATATCCCACAGTTATTGTCTTCAATGTCGAGCCCAATGCCGAATCCGGTGAAATGGAGATAGACGATTTGGGTAGGACCAATTTTTCAGCCTCACTTGAAGATTTTGCTGAAACCATTGAAGCTATGTTGAAGTAACAATTATGTCTTTGGGGATTTCCACCACATCTTAATCCTCAATAAACATCCAGGACTTTGTAATGGTAGGAACGAAACTTAAAGTCCTCACCTTTTTTCACACCCTTCATGCTGGCATAAATTGGTGCTTCGGTGGATAATCCGAATATCTTTTTATCGCCTGACACTTCTACCTCCTCAATAGAGACGCATACGAAAAAAGTGCGTTTATCGGTAACCACAACAGCTCCGGGAGCAACTTCAGTATATTCCTTCTCAATATCCAATTCTTCCAGAACCCGCATCTCGTACTTCAAAAATTCGAGCTCCTTTTTGAGTTCATTGTACATTGCCAATTGCTCTGCAGCCGGGTTGTGATCGGTTTGACTGGGCATGTTGTCCCGGTCGTTCATTTCCTTCTCCACCGTTTCAATCTCATTGGTGAAATTGTCGATGAGTTCTTCCTGTCGTTTAACACAGGCGTCAAAAATCTCCTTCTTTGGTATCCTTTTCATGGTAAAAAGTTATTGTAATCTGGCGTGGCCAATCTATTAGATGAAAAAATGCTGGTAGGATGTTTGCGTAAATAGCGTGAGATTGGGTGTAAAGGTAATAAATGCCGGAGATTATTACAAATATATTGCGCCATTTTAGCAGCTAAAGCACTTGCGAATTGAGTAAAAAGGCAACTGCAGAATTGCACAATGGATAAGCTGGCAAGCTACAGGATTACAGTAGGCTATTCAACAAAGGGGTGTATAGGAATTTGCCTGACCACCGTTTCAGCAGGCAGGAACCATAATCTAAGGTCTCCTGTTTTCCCTTAGTTGGATAAAAGGTTAAAAGTTGATATGTATCAAAGAGATAAAATGCTGAAGCGGGGGTTTTGGAAAGATTTACCAATACCGGATTACAGGGCACCGCTTGTTTTCAGAGGAGGTCATGGGGCGACCCTTGGCACTCATTTTCTAAAAAAATCTACGGTTAAATACACTGAGCGTCTTCGACTGGATACCCCCGATGGGGATTTCTTTTTCACAGATATGGTCGCTGGAGATGATGGAAAAATGGTGGTTCTGCTACACGGATTGGAGGGAAGCAGCCAAAGGCCATATATCATGGGAATGGCTCAGGCCGCTATTGGGCGGGGTTGGGGAGTGGCTGCGATGAATTTCAGAAGCTGTGACGGCAAAATGAATTCCAGGGCGAGGTTTTACCACAGTGGTGACACGGGAGACCTTGACGTGCTTTTAAAGCACCTGACAGAAAAGATGGGATTTAAAAGGGTGGTGCTTGTTGGATTTAGCCTCGGTGGGAATGTGTTGTTGAAATACCTCGGAGAAAAAGGAGAAAGCCTTAATCCTGCGATTGAATTTGGAATGGCCATATCAGTACCCGTGGACCTGAGCGGTTCTTCCGACCAAATTGAGTCCCTTCAAAACCGGCTTTATTTGCGCAGATTTTTAAAGTCGCTCAAAGGGAAGGTGCGACAGAAAATGGAGATACACCCGGGCGAAATTGATTGGGAAAAGGGTTTGCGAGCCCGGACCTTCAGGGAATTTGATGAGTTTATTACGGCGCCCCTTCACGGATTTGAGGGCGCAGCGGATTACTACCGAAAAAGTTCTTCCCTCTTTTTCCTGGATCGCATAGCAGTTCCATCGGTATTGCTGTCTGCGCAAAACGACAGCTTCCTGTCCAGTTCTTGCTATCCAGCTGTTGGAGACAATTCAATGCTCAGAACCATTTTCCCAAAGCACGGAGGACATGTGGGGTTTCCTCATTGGCCGGTTTCAAAACAAACCTATCCGGAGTTGATTTTGAACCATCTGCTAAGCCGGGCAGATGACCGGGAATTTAGTAGTTAAATCAGACCCTCCTCACGTAGTATTTTAACTGTTTCACTTTCCGAAATTTCAAGCGCTTTACTTATGTGTTGGGCGGACACACCAAGTTTGTATAAATTCACCACTGATTTTCGAATGG
>PWJP01000210.1 GCA_003559985.1 Saprospirales bacterium | reverse complement strand
TGTAAATTTTTTGCTGTGGATTCAGAAAAAAGTGGACATCCTGGGTTCTGCCCTCAACCCGGTCCGGTCTGATATAGGTGTATTCAAAGGACAGTCGCTGGTCGTTGCTCAGCGGTATGATATGGTGGCTGAGTAAGTAGTGTAAACCCGCAATGAATACGGCCGCGGTCAAATAGGGCACCACCAATCTCCTAAGTGACATTCCCGTACTGAGCATTGCTATAAATTCCGTATCTCTGGCGAGTCTCGAGGTAAAAAAGACAACCGAAATAAGAGCAAAAAGAGGCCAGAGAAGACCGTTTATCCAGGGGATAAAGAGCAAGAGGTACTCGGTGAAAATGCGGTCCAGTGAAGCATCGGTTTTCAATAGGTTTTCCAACTTCTGACTGATCTCAATAACCACTGCTATCAGGGAAAAAAGAAGACAGGTGAAGAAGAAGGTCTTCAGGTATTTTTTAAACAGATATTTATCAATCTTCTTAATTCTGAACATCATATAGTAGGTATCCGGGCACTATGCCCATTTTCAGATGTGTAAAACCTGTCTTTCGGTCTCGGAAAAAGTTACAGTCGATTGTTTAGCACTGAGACCATTTCTTTTTTCCAGTCCGGGAATTCGCCCGCTTTAATCTTTTTCCTCGCTTCCCTTACCAGCCACAAGAAGAACGAAAGATTTTGCAAACTTGCTATCTGGGGACCCAAAAATTCGCCCGTGTGAAACAAATGGCGAATATAGGCCCTGCTGTGTTCCCGACTGAACGGAGATGGACTGTTGCTGTCCAAAGGGTTGTGATCGTTTGCCCATTTAGCATTTTTGATGTTGATGATCCCCTCGGAAGTGTAAACCATCCCGTGTCGGGCATTTCTAGTGGGCAGCACGCAGTCAAACATATCAACACCGCGGTCTATACTCTCCAAAAGATTGACCGGGGTGCCGACTCCCATCAGGTATCTCGGTTTTTCTAGGGGAAGGTGATCGGTGCTTATGTCGGTCATCTCGTATAGTAGTTGTTCAGGTTCTCCCACTGAGAGACCACCAATGGCATTGGCCGGCAGATCGAGCTGAGCAATGTGTTTGGCCGAGTCCGCCCTGAGGTCTTTATACGCACCTCCCTGAACGATTGGGACCAGATACTGTGGGTGTTAGTAGTGGTGTTTGCCCTTTTGGAATTGCTCCACACAGCGGTCGAGCCACCGGTGGGTGAGGTGCATGGAATCGTTTACATATTTTCGTTCAGCGGGGTAGGGGGGACATTCGTCAAAGGCCATAATGAAATCCGCTCCAATACTTCGCTGGATATCGACCACCCCTTCGGGCGTGAAAAAATGACTGGAACCGTCGATGTGGGACCTGAATTTTACACCCTCCTCCGTAATTTTCCGCATCCCACTGAGCGAGTAAACCTGGTAGCCGCCGCTGTCTGTAAGGATATGCCTGTCCCAGTTTATGAATTTATGCAATCCCCCTGCTTCCTCTATGATTCCAGTACCTGGCCGCAGGTAGAGGTGGTAGGTATTACCCAAAATAACGGGAGCATCTAGTAGATCTCTCAACATGTGCTGGTTGAGTCCCTTCACTGTTCCCAGGGTCCCCACAGGCATGAAAACCGGGGTGGGAATTTCTCCTCTGCTCGTTTGAATAAGGCCTGAGCGGGCTTTTCCGCTGTCTGCTTTGCTGGTTATGGTAAACTTCATACGGCGGCAAAGATAAGTCTCTGTGGGGTTTTTTAGTCAAATCGCCCCGCTTTGCTGAATCTGCCATAATGCATGGAGTTGGCGTTCTAAACCGCTCTTGAATGGAAAGCCTCCAGGCGAGTAGAAATACTATTTTGACTACCTCACCCTGTGTAAGGCTAAATAGAACACCCCCGATCATTGCGCTCAACCGGGGGTGTTAAATTATGAAACAAGATTATATATATAAAATTCCTAATGGAATGGATTGTAAAACCTTGAAACGGATGTATTTTTTGTAAACTCCAGGCCCCTCGGCAGTAGTGTTGAACCGGCCGGGGTAAAAAGGCCCAAGAACAGCTTTTTACAAGGTCATTTTGATCAAATTCAGGTTTCGGGGGTCCGATTCTACGATGCCGACTTCGTAGCAGTACTTTTGGGGATGTCCGTTTTTTGCGATTCGCTCGTTGGTATAGTATCCAAATGCGAAGCCCTCTTCTATCAATCGCTCTCTGTTCACGGCAGTCTCCCCGCGCTGGTAAAGTTTGTGCAGGATGCGTCTGTTTCTCCTGAGAATTTTGTTGACCGTGCGCACAAAGTTGTTTGCGTCGCTATTGGATTTATTGTGCCAGGCTGACCGGCAGTCATCGTTGCAGAACTTCTTGTCTGCTCTTCCATTTATCGGGCTGTTGCACTCAATACAGGTTTTACACATGACAGAAATAATTTTGATTTCGCCATGTAGTGTTGCTGCCTGTCAAAATGTACCCAACCGGCCCCGTTTTTTTTATAATGAAAGCGAAAAGTAGAGTTTGGAAACCCTTTCTCACCAGCCCAGTACGTAGGCAAATACGAGTGGAGCCACTATGGTAGCATCGGATTCAATAATGAATTTTGGCGTGTCTTCATCAAGCTTGCCCCAGGTAATTTTTTCATTGGGAACCGCTCCTGAATAGGAACCGTAACTGGTGGTGCTGTCTGAAATCTGGCAGAAGTAAGACCAGAATGGTATGTCTTCGTACTTAAGGTCCTGGTAGAGCATGGGCACCACACAGATGGGGAAGTCACCGGCTATCCCGCCGCCTATTTGGAAAAATCCCACTCCCTTGCCAGACGAATTTTTCAGGTACCAGTCCGCGAGATAGGTCATATAATCTATTCCCGATTTCACCGTATGGGTTTTAAGTTCACCCTTGATGCAGTGAGCGGCAAAAATATTTCCCA
This sequence comes from Saprospirales bacterium, assembly GCA_003559985.1. Taxonomy (GTDB): domain Bacteria; phylum Bacteroidota; class Bacteroidia; order Chitinophagales; family Saprospiraceae; genus PWJY01. Next base: position 1,071 of record PWJP01000210.1, on the reverse strand, counting down.
GGGTGCTGTCCTCCCATCCGGGCACTACAATGGGGATGTTTTTTTCGGCGGCTGCCACCATCCAACTGTCGTCCGGATCGATTTGATAGAATTCTTTCAGGTCTCCTTCCCGTAGCATTTGGTAGAGGTATTCGTGCGGGAAATAGCTCGCTCCCTTTTTCTCAGCATCCTGCCAGCGTTTAAAAATTTTGGATTCAATTCTTCTGAATGCTTCTTCTTCCGGAATGCAGGTGTCTGTGACTCTGTTCAGTCCCTGATCCAGCAGTGCGCGTTCCTCTGCGGCTGTCAATTCCCGATAGTTAGGTATTCGCTTGTAGTGGTCGTGAGCTACCAAATTCATGACATCTTCTTCCAGGTTGGCCCCCGTACACGAAATGATGTGCACTTTATCCTGCCTGATCATTTCCGCAAGGATTTTTCCCAGTTCGCCGGTACTCATTGCACCGGCCAGGGTGACCATCATTTTTCCGCCGCCTTCCAGATGGTCGTTGTAGCCTTTTGACGCATCCACCACCGCTGCGGCATTGAAGTGTAGGTAGTACTTTTTTAAGAAGTTCGATATTGGTCCTGACATGGTAAAAAGGTTTTATTTGTTTATTTGAATGGCTGTTTAGATTTTATCCTGAAGATAAGCGATCAATTTGTAATAGAGCTTGGCAGCGAGAAATTGCGGGGCTGATATTCCATCAATCGGGCAGAGTTCGACTATGTCAAAACCCACCACCTTGTTTCGCTCGCAGACTCTTTTCAATAACTCCAGGGTTTCGTGCCAAAACAATCCCCCCGGCTCGGGAGTGCCTGTGGCCGGCATGATGGAGGGGTCAAAAGCATCCAGGTCAATGGTGATATACACATTCCCCACGCATTTTTCAAGCACCCTATCGATCCAGAATTTATTCTTGCGGATATCCTCTGCAAAAAACACCTTATCCCGGTTCATAAACTCCAATTCACTTTTGTCCATAGACCGAATGCCAACCTGTACCAAATTGGTAGTTGTAACGGCCTCGGCCATCGCGCAGGCGTGATTGTACGGAGTGCCCTCGTAGGAGGGTCGCAGGTCAGTGTGTG
>PWJP01000077.1 GCA_003559985.1 Saprospirales bacterium | reverse complement strand
TTATAAACATCCATTCATGGGCGCAGGAAAGAGGCGTGGATGTATTTCACTTTTCGTCATTTGATGAATCCTGGAAAGTTGGTGCTGAGGGAGACCTGGGTGCACACTGGGGAATCTGGGATAAATCAGAAAAACTGAAATTTTGATATGAATACTTTTAAAGCACTTAATATTCCGGGCGGGCGTGCAATCTGCTATTCCGGTTTCAGACAGGGACAGAGCCCGGGATTGGTTTATCCTACCTATGATCAGGTCAAAGAGGATCTGCTTATTTTGCGGGACGGTGGTTGGAAGTACCTGAGACTTTTTGACGTGGATCCACACGCGATGACGGTCATGAAAGTCATAAAAAATGAAAAGCTCGACTTCAAAATAATGCTGAGCGCATACATCGGTGCTGAAATGAACAACTTCAACTGCCCCTGGGGCGGAGGGGTGTATTCGGAAGAACAACTGGTGCAAAACACCCTGGAAAATCAGGTGAAGATCATGCGATTGATAGACTGGGCCAATGCCTGGCAGGATATCATTTTTTCGGTTTCTGTGGGGAATGAGGCATGCGTGGATTGGACAGACCATTACGTCCCCGTTTCCAAGGTGGTTCACTACGTTCAAAAAGTGAGGAACCAGATTTCTCAACCGGTTACCTTCTGCGAAAACTACGCGCCATGGCTTTTCAAACTGGAGAAACTTGCCCGTGCGGTTGATTTTATTTCAATCCACACCTATCCCGTTTGGGAGTACAAAAACATAGCCGAATCACTCAACTACACAAAAGAAAATTATCAATCCGTGAGCCGGAAATACCCCGGAAAACCTATAATTATTACAGAAGCCGGATGGGCCACGCACTCAAATGGCAGGGGCATTGACCCTCAAAATGCAAGCGAAGAATACCAGAAAATTTACTTTGAAAAATTGATGGAATGGGCTGATAAAGAAGGAGTTTTGACCTTTTTTTTCGAAGCCTTTGACGAGCCGTGGAAAGGTTCGCCGGACCCCATGGAACCCGAAAAGCACTGGGGGCTGTTCAAACGCGACAGAAAGCCCAAACTGGCAATGAGAAATACAAAGTCAAAAAACAACTGAAGCTAATGCATTTTTTATTCATCTAAATTTTTAAAGTCATGAAAAAACTATTTACGATTTTCACCATTTTGGCCCTTTGCAACTACGGGGCTTACGGCCAAAATGCCCCCATCGATTTCGAAGAGGATGGGATCGGTGCGGATTGGACCTGGACCGTTTTTGAAAACGACACCAATCCAACTGTAGAAATTATTGATAATCCCGATATGTCGGGTATCAACACATCCCAGCGGGTGGCACAATTTACCGCGTTGCAATCCGGAGAACCCTGGGCGGGATTTGAGTCCTCTCACGGCTCCTCAGAATTGGGTCCCTTTGTACTCGATGAGTCCAATTCTACCATTACCGTAATGGTATGGAAGTCTGTCATCAGTGATGTCGGGGTAAAATTGGTCTCCGAAACAGGTTGGGCTGAAGCTGAAATACTGGTTTCCAATACCGTAACCAATGAATGGGAGGAACTCACTTTCGACTTTTCGGGTCGCTCCAATCCACCCGATGCAGAAGGTCAATTCGATCAAATCGTTCTCTATGGAGATTTTGATTTGGATGGAAGAGAGCAGGACAATGTTGTTTATTTTGACAACATCACCTTTTCTGAATCCACCTCTCAGGACGATGAGCCAGCTACAGCAGCTCCAGATCCCACTGAAGATCCTGACAATGTAATCAGTCTTTTTTCTGAGGTCTATGAAGATGTGGAGGTAGATACCTGGAGAACCGACTGGTCTGTTGCCGAATTTGAGGATATTGAAATTGATGGCAATCCAACGAAATTGTACACCATGTTGGATTTTGTGGGAATAGAAACCACGGGTGACAACCTGATTGATGCGTCCGGTATGGAATATTTTCACATCGATGTCTGGACCCCCAATATGGACATAGTTCGTGTTAAATTAGTAGATTTTGGACCCGATGGTGAATTCGGAGGGGGAGATGACACAGAGCACGAGATTGTATTTGAAGGGCTAGCCAAAGGAGAGTGGCACAGCCTGCAAATCCCCATGGATGACTTTGAAGGACTGGAAAGTGCTGAGAATCTCGCACAGTATATCCTCTCCGGAACCCCGGTAGGCGAGGGTACGCTATATGTAGATAATGTGTACTTCAGTGGTGATGGAAACGGCAACGGAGACGACCCTGAGGAGGTCACTGTAGAGATTGACGCAAGCTCTCCATTGGTCGGCTTTGCCAATGTGTTTGAAACACCTGAAGACGGTGGTGAATTAGTTTTTGGAGAGCCCTGGAGCGTTGAAGACATTAAGACGGAAATTGATTCTGCAGAGAATACCGTAACGCTATTCCCCAATTTTAATACCTATGCCGATAATCCAACAGATTCTTTTTGGGTTGATCAGGAAACCGGATTGGGTAATAAGATATTTGAGGGTAATACTTTTGTAGAGGATGCTGATCTGGCCGGTAAAATTGTGACATTTGAAGGCCAGGTGCAGAGCTATTCACTTTCACCGGACTATGAAGCTATTGCTTTTATCAGAGTGTTTAATGCCGATTTTTCTGCGGTTAAAGAAGTATCAGAAACACTAACAGAGGAGGGGCACTTCTCAATCACTTTCAATGATGTGGATTCTGCTGATGCACTGGTTCAGTACGGATTTTCAGTAACCGGTTTGAATGCTAACCCTGAAGACGAAGAAGCGCTGGGTAATGTGGTAATTGGTGGAGAAGAAATGGAGGATCCCGAAGAAGTGGTCGTAGAGGTGAATGCAAGCGCCGATTTTGTAGGTTTTGCCAATGTGTTTGAAACCCCTGAAAACGGAGGTGAGTTTGTTTTTGGAGAGCCCTGGAGCGTTGAAGATATTAAGACGGAGATAGATCCAGCAAGCAATACAGTGACACTGTTTCCAAATTTCAATACTTATGCCGACAATCCGACCGATTCTTTCTGGGTTGACCAGGAAACCGGACTGGGTAACAAGGTATTCGAGGGAAATACTTTTGTAGAGGATGCTGACCTGGTTGGCAAAATAGTAACCTTCGAGGGAGAGGTGCTGAGTTATACACTTTCACCGGATTACGAGGCAAGGGTTTTTATTCGTGTTTTCAATGCCGATTTTTCTGTGTTAAAAGAAGTATCCGAAGAACTGACTGGCGATGGTCAATTTTCTATCACCTTCGACGATCCGGATGCGGATGATGCTCTTCTTCAGTATGGATTTTCAATTACCGGTTTGAATGCAAACCCTGAGGACGAGGAGGCACTTGGTAATGTGGTAATAAGCGGTGAGCCGGTTGTTGGCCCTGAGGAGGTGATTGTGGAAGTGGATGCAAGTGCTGATTTTGTCGGTTTTGCCAATGTGTTTGAAACCCCTGAGAACGGAGGTGATTTTGTATTTGGAGAGCCCTGGAGTGTTGAGGATATCAAGACTGAAGTTGATCCAAATGCCAACACAGTGACACTGTTCCCAAATTTCAATACTTATGCAGAAAATCCAACCGATTCTTTCTGGGTTGATCAGGAAACAGGCCTGGGTAACAAGGTATTTGAGGGAAATACTTTTGTAGAGGATGCCAGTCTGGTTGGCAAAATAGTAACCTTCGAAGGTGAGGTACAAAGCTTTACTCTTTCACCGGATTACGAAGCAAGGGTATTCATCCGTGTTTTCAATGCCGATTTTTCTGTGTTAAAAGAAGTATCTGAAGAACTGACTGGTGAAGGTCAATTCTCTATCACCTTCAATGATCCCGAGGCAGCTGATGCACTGGTTCAGTACGGATTTTCAGTAACGGGTTTGAATGCTAATCCTGAGGATGAGGAGGCACTCGGTAATGTGGTGATAGGTGATGAAGTGGACCCGGATTTGGATGAGCCAATGAACCCTGCTCCACTTCCTACTGAGGATCCCGAGAATGTGATCAGTTTATTCTCAGAGG
>PWJP01000055.1 GCA_003559985.1 Saprospirales bacterium | reverse complement strand
TTCATCTGTCTCTGAATATTATCCGTTTTCATTCAAAATTTCTTTTCCTGGTGTTATCCCGCTACCGGGTGAGAAGATCGGTTTCCCTTGTTTTATCTACTTTTGAACACTGCAAATATACAATGCATATAGAACCTTGTATTACAAGGTACCCCAGTTATACAAAATACTTGACCAACACTCTGATTCTATCGACAAAAGTCCTTTAGCCAAAGAATTCCGTTAACCGGTCTAAGTGCTTAAAATTTGCTTGATTTCCCTGCGACCTGCGTCCGGGGAAAAGTTTGCGCTGTAATGGATTGCTGCACGTACTTTTTCTGCATAGAGCGCTTCATTGTTTAGGACTCCCTTGAGGTTGGAAGCCATGACTGCGGGATCAGGAATGGTGAGAATGCCTCGCTCCAATTCGTCACCAATCAATCCCGGGACACATCCAACTGGCGTGGCTACGGGCAGACATCCCCATGACATGGCCCTCGCCATTGAAATTGGCCAGGCGGCATCCCTGGCGAGGTATAGAAAAAAATGGGCCTCGCTGTAAATTTGTGAGGCTCCTGCATTATTTTGGTTGCTGTGCAGGTGTATGTGGTCCTGCAGTTTATGTTGTTTGATAAATTCCTCTACGGGCTTTACTTCGCTATCATTTCCTTCGCAGTAAAAGTGCAGTTCGACTTTGTAGCCCTCTACGACCAACCTCCGGATTAATTTACAGGCCAGAAGAGGCTGAAATTCGGGATTCAAACCACCTGTATGCAAAAATTTAATGCCATGGGAGAGCTTTCGCGGTGAGATTTCTTCCCCGGGCCTTTTTTCATAAAGGGGTTGCACAATGGACCTGAAGGCAGTTTGGTTTGGTCGAGGCTCATTGTAAATTAGTATCTGCGATTTTTTGGTGAAAAATTTCCATCTCAGCAAGAGACGCAACATCCGCTCGGTCCTGGATCGACTTTGTCCGGCGCCCCAATTGCGGTCGTAAATCACGGTTTTTGAAGTCGCGGAAAAAAGTGGTAGTAGAAAAAGGGCCACGGCAGACCATCCCCCCGAGTAATGGATAACCAACCGGTCGGATTTTCGGGCTGCCAGGAGAAAACGCACAGCAATGATAAAAGCCTGAAAAGGCCTGACAATGCTTCCAAAAAATGATTTTCTATCGGTGGTGGGAAGTTTTTTTACCAAAAAGTCATCAGCCCGGTCTTCTCCGGAAAGTTTGACCAGCCGGGAGCATATTTCAGTAGTACCGAACACCGTATTTCTCTCGGAATACCTCATCCAATCACTCAGCCAGCAAAGGGTGTTCTCCTTATCGCTATCAGTCGTTTTATCGACCCTGGTAACCAAATCTGTAATAAGGACCATTTTCATCCGGCCGGTTGTTTTTGCTGAAACAGGATCTAGATTTCACCCGTAAATGGACAGCAAATTAAGGAAATTATTCCATCCCGGGAAATGAGGAATTGGTGGGGAGCCATTAAGCCATGCCGTTGGAAGTTTTTCTGCAGGGGAACCTTTAGATTGCTTTGGCCTCACAGTTTTCGAATCACTGAAATGCCGTCTCTAATTGGGAGCATTACTACTTCAACACGGGGGTCTTTTCGGACTTTGTCATTGAACACAACCAGGGCCTCGGTATCTTCATCTCTTTTTTCTTCGATTACTTTTCCGCTCCAGAGAACATTGTCTGCCAGGATGATACCGCCTTTGGCCAGTTTATCAATCACCAGGTCGAAGTAAAGGGGGTAGTCCTGTTTTCCGGCATCGATAAACACCAGATCGAATGGGGCCGGGAGATTTTTGATGACTTCTGTGGCGTCACCAATGTGGAGGTGAATTACATCTCCAAAGGGTGATTTTTCAAAATACTTGCGGATCATGGGTTCCAGTTCATCGTTCACCTCGATGGTGTGTCCCTCTCCGTTTTCTGCCAGTCCCTCTGCAAAACAAAGTGCGGAGTAACCGGTGTAAGTTCCGATTTCCACCACTTTTGACGGTCTTACCAATTTACTGATCATAGACAACACACGCCCCTGCAGGTAACCGCTGAGCATATTGGGAGAAAGGACTTTGAGGTGGGTTTCACGGTCGAGTTCCATGAGGTACTCAGGTGGTTTGCTGCTCATATCCCTGCAGTAATCCTCCAGCGACTTATCGATAAATTGCATACCGTTCTTTTTGGTGTAAAGACAGGTAGAGAACGGGAAAACGTCTCTCTTGTTTACCGGTCATCCTGCTCTGCAAAAACTTTTCTCAACCGCTCCGTAGTCCTGGCACTTACATCGGTTCTGATCTTTTTTTCCTCCTCTTCTATCATGGAAAAAAGCCCATCCAGCCCCCTGTGGGTGACGTGTTCGTCCAATCTGGTTTCTACCGGTGTAACCATTGGCAACCGATTATAGGCTGTACTCGCCTCTTGCCAGAGTTTCACCGCATTGACCTCCTCGAGGGATTCTCTAATGACCGGGAGGAATTCAGCGTACAGTTGTTCATTGGTAGTTCGGTGCAAATAGCGGGTTGCCGCATCGTCTTCACCCAGTAGAATATCCTTGGCATCGCGCACGGTCATTCCGCGGATTGCATCCCTGAATATGGGTTTTGCTTTGGCAGCAGCCAGCTCGGCGGCCCGGTTGATTCTCTCAACCAGGTCATCCTCCAAATTCCTAAATGCAGGCACTGAACTCAAGCGACTAACCACACTTTGGGCTTCGTCTGGAAGGAGAATTTTGTAGGGGCTCATGTAGTATCCGTCCTTTTCGGACAGAGTCTCTGAGGCGTAGTCAGCACCTTTTTCAAGGGCTTCCTTCAGGCCGGCAGCCACTTCACTTTCTCCCAGTCCAATTCGGTCTCTGGCCCGATCCAGTAAATTGCCGATCTGCGCATCTACCATTGTTGGAAGCAAGAGAAAGAAGCCGACTGTGATAATCCATATTTTCATAATAATCAGTTTTAAATTGTTGGTTAATCGGGAGTTGGATGTTGCCACTAAAACTCCTGTGGTGTCGCTCATAAAGTTCTCGCAACAGGCGATCCTTCAATTATTTTGACCATTTAACGGCATATTTTAATACCGTAGTACCCACTTATCCATCAGGGAATTCTCCCAGCTGCGGTCTGAGCACCACTTCTTCCATTACTGCTGACTTGCCCAAAGTAAGTGCACAGACAACCACTTTGGCTATGTCTTCCGGCTCCATCAATCGCTCGCGGGGAATTTCAGCACCCTCCCATGAATTGGACCAGGTGTAGCCGGGCATGACATTGGTCACCTTTATTCCATCTTTTTTAAATACTTCCCTCATGTTGGCACTCAATCCCCTGAGTGCGTATTTTGAAACACTGTAGGCCGGACTTTGGGCATCAGGCTTTATGGACATTACCGATCCGATGTTGATTATATGTGCTCTGCCTGAATCCATGAGAAGGGGGCTCAGGTCTTTAATCAAATAAAAAGGGGCTTTGAGATGCAGATCTACCGCCGTCTCGAAAACTCCGGAATCTTGCAGGGAATCCCCGGTTTCAAAAATCCCTGCATTGTTAACCACCACATCCAGCTTTTGGTGGCGCGAACGAATTGATTGGGTCAGAGCAGATCGCTCCTTTGGATCCGTAAGGTCGGCTGCCAGACAATCGCAATGGATGGAAGGGTACTTCCCGGTAAGATTTTTGCCAAAATGCATTAGTCTTTCGGCATTTCGGGCGTTGAGTATAAGGTCATATCCTTCCGTGGCCAGAGCCTCAGCAATGGCTTTTCCGATTCCCAGGCTGGCCCCGGTGATAAAAGCTTTCATAGAACCAAGTGTTTTAATTGATGTTAAATGATGCAGGTTGTTTCAAAGGAAATACCCATTTTTGCAATAATAATAAATAAATCTCTGTTCCCGGAACCGGGCTTTTCATATGATCACAAATTTTATTTATCATTTCGGCCGGTATGTGATGCTCCTCGGATATTCTCTGGGGGGGCCGCGCAAGCTGAATATTTATTTCCGGGAGACTGTTCGC
>PWJP01000283.1 GCA_003559985.1 Saprospirales bacterium | reverse complement strand
CGTTAGAATTTGTTCTTGAAAAAATGTAATAAAGGTAATCATTTGGCAAATCACCTTTAATAGTATTCGGAAGATAAGACACGGTAACTATATTTGCCAAATTATTTGTCTTTATTAATGTCCGAATATTTTCATTTACAAACTGACTTTCTACATTTCTTTCCTCATTTTTTATATTGCTGTATTGCATTTTGATATAATCCTTTACAGCTTCATTTAAGAAATAATCTATTTCTTCAGGAAGAAAGTCATCGTTTATGTTTGACCCAATTTTTTGAGTCTCCAGGTTAACACCTATATGTAATTCTAAATATGTCAACTATTTTTTTTAGCTTCTTGCAGTTTAGCCTTTAGTGTAGTAATGGTGCTTGAATTCTTCTTATCATTAAAATATTTAACTGTTTCATCAAGATCATTTCCAAGCTTTTCATCAATGAAATAATATTGATTTCCAATTTTTCTTATAATTGAATACGTTACCATTTCAGCAATGTCTGCTTTTGTCTGAAGATGTTTATCAGTAATAATAACAAAAAATCGTTCTGGATCATTTTCAATTTCATCATCCAATAGATTTTGTTTTTGTTTTAATGACATGTTATTTGGATCTGAATCTGTAAGAAGACGTACCATTCTGTCTATCTTATCTTCATCGTCTCCAAGAAGAATAAATTGTTCATAAGCTTTTTTCTTAAAGCTTACTTTAACATTTTCCTTAGTTGTTGCTACTTCAGGATCATATATATAAAATTGATATCTGGAATTATCCAACATTTCTTCACGATCATTAGCTACATGAGGATGTTTTTTAATCCATTGATAAATAATATAGTCGTATAAATTATATGGTTCATCATCTTTTAATTTACCCACATTTAATACGACTCCATCTGTAGGAACTTCTACTCTTATGTTAGCCCAAAATTCTCTTAAAATCTTGGGAAAATCTTTTTCATCAGGGTCCATCCCTAAGTGAGCAGATACGAGTTTTTTTTCTTCGTCTTTTTCTAATCCTTTTAATGGTCCTTGTCCAACGTAAACACTGGAAAGAATTTTTTTAGCATTAGCGACTACTGGAGCTGGAAGGTGACTTTTTGTTTCCCTTCTTCTTATATGTACTTCGTGACTCATTTGCTTTGTTTTTTGTTTTAGTTAAAAAAATAAGTGGTGAATATTCCATCACCACTTAATAATATTTATTTTATGCAATTACACATCTCATATCAAGTGACGTATCAAATCTCTTCAGTACTATACCAGCTACTTTCAAGAAGTGAACACTGCAACCATCAATGTCTGTTGCCCGAAGGTCATTACCAGGATATCCTTGCGGAATTGTTGATCCTGCTACTGCCCATCGAAGCAGCTCTCTATTTTTACGTGTAACCATTTGCAGGTTTGGCTCTCCATTGTAGTTACTTTGATCTACAAAGACCATTCTGTAACTTTCAAGAGGCAATCCTGATCTTGGATGTTTTCTGCTTGCCTGTGCTACTGCACCATGATCAAACAGAGGCACTTTAACAACACGTACTACGTGTCCGTCAATATGCTCATATGTTGTAAAGAATCCAGTAAGAGAGAGATTTCTTCCTGAACCGCTTACAAATTTACCATCATTAAACTGACGATAGTTTGTAGCTCCTACTTCAGTCTTCATAGCCGTATCAAACTCATCAGCTCCACCAATACCTGTGTACAGTGTAACTTGTTTGTTTTGACCATCCGTCATTCCATAGAAAATATCTCTTACAACATTTTTAATTTTTTCTGTAGTAAGAACAGAATACGTTTCTTTGTTCTGAATTTGCTCAAGAAGACCTGGACCAATAATAACTGGTTGTCCGTTTTCATCAAGCATATTCGTTACTCCTTTTTCATTGTAAGACTGCTCACCGTACCAGTAGTACATTTCACATTCTTCTTTCCATTGGAGCATGTATTGCCATTCTTCAAAATCAATCCAGTACTTGCTTGTTCCACCACTTTTTGTCGGTAGTCCAATTTCCATTACTGTATGTTTTGCATTACCAGACATCTGGTAAGATTTTCTAATTGTAGTCAGCTTATGACGTATTCTTGCAGGTGCTTCCCAGTTACTTGCGTTTCCTCTTGACCAATCAAGACCAACAGCCGCAAATAAACTTCCAAATTGACTTCCTGCTTGTACATCAGATGCTGGCATCGTTGCACTTGGGTCAGGACTCACAAGACGAACTTGATAATCCCAATTACTTCCGTTGGGAGTAGGTTCACTCATAATTCGAGCTTGCACACCTGTTTTAGAAACAAGAATGTAGTCTTTAATGAACCACTTGTCTGGGAATGTCAATTTAAATAGGGTTCCACCTTTACCAAGATCGGAGGTATTAGAAGGAGTTACAGCAAGAGGTCGAGTTTTTCTAAGACGTGTCATCACATCATACTCATATTCAAGCTGTTCAATGCTTCGTACATTACCTACGCCTTCAGTCAGCATAGATAATGGGAAACGTTGATCTTCCTTACCACCAAGAAACGTCAAAAGAGGACTAAGTTTCTCTGGCTGTGTTAACAGCGCTTGAGAGATACTTGCAACGTCAGACTTTTGCTGATCGTTGTATTTTGTTCTCTTTGCGTATATTCTAGGTTCTGGGTTTGCCATTATTTTATTTTATGTTTTAAGGTTAAATTTCGCCAAGCTCTTCGAATGTTTGTGAGGTATTTGTTTCTTTCTTTTTATTTACTTTAGCAGACTTCATTCTTTCTCTGAGCGTTTTTGCATTTTCATCTTTTGCTTTTCTGCTCACTATATCCGAAAGATTAAATCCTTTAAATAGTAAATAGTCTACAGCAAGTCTTGTTTCAAGATCTGCATTTTCATGAGCCAGCATTGCTTTTGATTTACCATCTTCAACGGGTGTTGCCAGGTATTCAAAAAATGCATTCTTATCTTTACTTGGAACTTTAAACCCTTTAAATGACGTTGCCGACTCTATGGTTTGTTTTACATTGTTCCAATGCTCAACAATTTGCTCTTGTCTTTGTTTATCTTGTTCTCGTTGCTGTTCAAGCAATTGTTCTTTATCGTTTTGCTGCTTGGCTTTTAGCGCAGATAAAGATCGTTTTGCTTTATTTTCTAATATACCTCCATTACGATAATCTTCTATTTCAGCATTAATTTCTTCATTAGACATACCTCTTACTTCACGTAATTCTTGTCTGATGATATGTTCCTGCTGACGTTCATCGTCTTCTTTTAATTCAACCTTTTCATAGTCAACTTCTGGAAATTTTGTTTGAAAAAACTTATCAGGATCTCCTCCTAATTGTCGATACTCTAGTAATTCTTTTACATCGGGATACTGATCAAAATAGCTATTAATAGCATCTTCTGCTGCAATATCCTTTGCTCTTTCTACAAGAAGCTGAATACTGTCTTCTGTATCGTCTAATTCGGATTCAAATCCTAGTTCTTCAAAGTCATAACCAAGTTTTCTTCGGATACTTTCTACTAGTGAAAGTTCTTCTTCGGTTTCTTCAGTCTCTTCGGTTTCATCCTCAGTTTCTTCAGAAGCCTCTTCAGAAGTCTCTTCTTCAATAGTTTCCTCAGAATTTTCTTCTTGCTCTTCTTCAGACTCTTCGTCTTCCATAGCAAGATCATCGTCAACTACTTCTTCGACTTCATCAAAAAAGTCTACTGTTAGTTCTTCTTGTTCTTCTGGTTTACTCATGTTTTAAATTTATAGGTTTAATTATTAAATGTCAAGAATTATTTTATAATACTGTATAAAAATATTATATAACAGTTCTTTACTTAGTTGCAGGTTTTTGTGTTTTCTTTACTGCAATTTCTTTTTCTTTTAATCTTTCCTGGGCTCTGTTTGAGCGCTCTTCTTCAGATTGTTTTCTTGTTTCAATGGTTTCTTCATGTTGTTGCTTACGTCTTTCAAGTTCTTCTTTCCAACGCTCATCTATCTCATTTTGAATATCCTTACGTATAAGCTCAATCTCGAT
>PWJP01000249.1 GCA_003559985.1 Saprospirales bacterium | reverse complement strand
TTATCCCTAAGTTTTCGTGCTAATCAATGAAAAAAGGACAATTATAGAAATACTTCCACCTAATTTCATATCTTACCCCTAACTTTTTATCTAACAACGAGTACTGAATAGACAGACTCTACTTACAGAGATCAGGGAATTTAAAAGCCTTAATGACCAATACATTGAATTCATTGACCAAATTCACTCATTCAATGAACTGAACGACAAAAATTCAGAAACTGCAAGAGAATTGATTAATGCTATTATTGAGAATATTAAACACCTGGATAATAGTATCAAAAAATGGAAAGGTCTAGTCGATAAAAACCATGGCCAACAAGTAAAAGAAATTCGGAATTTTGAAGATAAAGTAAATGGAATTCTTGAAAATTATCAAGAAAGAATGAAGGAATTGGAGTTAAAGACACAGGGTATTATCGAAAACCATAAAATTAGTTTGGACAAAACATTATCCAAGCATGAGGAAAGTTTGGGTGAAATTGGTAATGCAATGGAAGGTGTTGTCAACAACAAGATGGGTGAAATAGAACATAAGCTTACCAACTCTATCGGCGACTTCAGAAGGTTTGTGTTTATTGGCTACAGTACAATTGTTGGATTGATTTTATTAATCATAATCCTACATTTTATTTTCTAAAAGTAGAAGATGGATATATCAGCAGCATGTTTTCTCCCACCGCCTGAGAACTTATTCCGGAGAAATATTATGGCAATCCTCCAAAAACGGAACCCGGTCGGTGAGAACCATGCATATGCCGATTCCCCGGAGCCACTATCACCGGAGTATCCACCCCACAAACCACTCAATCCATTTTTCAAAATACCATACTTTCCCTACCTTTACCACCTTTATCAAAAAGCGACCCCGGGGACAATACCATTAACAGTTGCAAAATTGCCTCCGGTCAAAAAGCGGGTCGTTTTAGGGAAACAGCATTATTTCGGACAAAAATATTTAAAACAGTGGCGGTAAAAAAGTCGGAACTTTACAGCTCTCTTTGGAAGAGTTGCGATGAATTGAGGGGTAGTATGGATGCAAGCCAGTACAAGGATTATGTGCTGGTTCTGTTGTTTATGAAATACGTGACCGACAAGGGGGACAGACTAGTCGATATACCCGAGGGCGGTAGTTTTCACGACCTCGTGGAACTGAAGGGCCACCCTGAAATTGGGGACAGGATGAACAAGATCATCGGGGCGCTGGCCGGTGCCAATGACCTCCGAGGTGTCATAACCGTGGCAGACTTCAACGACGACGACAAACTCGGCAAGGGAAAAGACAAGGTCGATCGCCTGAGCAACATGATCGAGATTTTTGAAAATCCGGCACTGGACTTCAGTGGCAACAGAGTCGAGAATGACGATCTCCTCGGCGATGCCTACGAATACCTGATGATGCATTTTGCGACAGAGAGCGGGAAGAGCAAGGGACAGTTTTACACCCCATCTGAGGTTTCCCGCATAATGGCCAAACTGATCGGTATAGAAAATTCGGAGAGCCGGTCGGAGTCGCTTTATGACCCCACCTGTGGCTCCGGTTCTCTTCTGCTAAAAGCCGCCGACCTCGCACCCCACGGCATCACCATTTACGGGCAGGAAAAAGACAATGCCACGCGGGCACTCTGTGTGATGAACATGTGGCTGCACGGCAAACCCTCCGCTGAAATTGTGCAGGGAAACACCCTGGCCAATCCGCTGCACAGGGACCGGGATACCGGAAAATTAAAGACCTTCGACTACGGCGTAGCAAATCCCCCATTCAGCGACAAGGCCTGGAGCAATGGACTCTCTCCCGAAAACGACGAATTCAACCGCTTCGACGGACTTGGCATTCCACCGCGAAAAAATGGGGATTACGCCTATTTGATTCACCTGATCCGTTCTCTCAAAAGCACCGGGAAAGCGGCCATCATCCTGCCGCTGGGTGTCCTGTTCCGGGGCAATGCCGAGGCCACTATCCGAAAACAAATAGTGGACCGCGGTTACATCAAGGGCATCATCGGTTTGCCGGCCAACCTCTTCTACGGCACCGGTATAGCGGCATCCATCATCGTCATTGACAAAGAAAACGCAGCCGGCCGCGATGGGATTTTTATGATAGATGCCAGCAAGGGTTTTATGAAGGACGGCAATAAAAACCGGCTCAGATCACGCGATATTCACAAAGTAGTCGATGTCTTCACGAAGCAAATTGAAATGGACAAGTACAGCCGTTTTGTCCCACTGGAAGAGATTGCCGATCCCAAAAACGACTACAACCTCAACATCCCAAGATACATCGACAGCCAGGAAGAGGAGGATATCCAGGACATAGATGCACACCTGAACGGGGGAATTCCCCAACGGGATATCGATGCACTGCAGGAGTACTGGGGCGTATATGAAAGCATGAGGTCGCATTTGTTCAAACCTCTGGAAAGAGAGGGCTACCAATCGCTACGGGTGGAAAAGGATGCCATCAAAAACGCTATTTTTGACCACCCGGAATTCAAAGACTACAGCCGGGAAATGCAGCAGGTTTTTGACAGTTGGAAGGAGACCAGTGCCCACTATCTAAAATCCCTGGAGGCGGGCTGTCACCCCAAAGAGGTCATTCATCGCATATCGGAGGATTTGCTGGAAACCTACCGGGGAAAAGCACTGGTCAACCCCTACGGCATTTACCAGATTATAATGGACTACTGGTCCGAAGAAATGCAGGACGACCTCTACGAACTCTCCGCCGACGGATGGAAAGCGGGTAATGAAGTGAAACGACTGAAGAAAAAAGCGAGCAAAAAGGGGGCAAAAGCCAAAGAGGTTTCCGGCATCGAGGGACTGGAGGGCAGACTGATCCCCCCCCACCTGATCATTCAGGAGTACTTCGCCGGGGAAAAAACCGCCCTGGATAAGCTCAACCAACAACTGGAAGACGCCAAAAGCAGAATGGATGAAATGGCCGAAGAGCACACAGGAGAAGATGGTTTGCTGTCAGATGCCACGACAGAAAAAGGCAGCCTCACCAAAGGCTCTGTCAACGCCCGTCTGAAAGAACTCAAAGCTGAAGCTAAAAGCAATCCGGTGTCAGCAGCTGCCGAACCGCAAGCGGGCTACCAGACAGATACAGATACCGGCGAGGAATATGAACTACTCCAGCAGTACAAAAAACTCATGGACGCCGAGACCGACCTCAAAAAGGAGATAAAAAAGGCAGGGCAAGGGTTGGAAAAAAAGGTGATCGCCCACTACCCCAAACTCAAGCTGGATGAAATAAAGACGGTGGTCGTTGAGAAAAAATGGATGACCACTTTAGAGAGTCGCATCGCCTCCGAAGTCGACGCCATCAGCTACCGCCTCACCGAGCGCATCAAAGAACTGGCCGAAAGATATGAAAAACCACTGCCGGAGTTAACCGGTAAGGCGAATGAACTAAAAGACAGGGTAAAGGAGCATTTGGAGAAGATGGGGTATGAGTGGTGAAATGGTCTGAATCACGGATTAAATGGATTAAAGGATGTCACAGATTATGGAAGAGTTGAAGTACAAAGACATTACGGAGAAAATTATTGGATCTGCCTTTGAAGTACATTCCTTTCTTGGAAATGGCTTCCAGGAAGTAATTTATCAGCGTGCACTAAACTGGGAAATGAAACAGAGAGGCTTATCATGTGCTCGCGAAATTGAGCAGCACATATACTACAAAGACCTACCTAAACCCATTGGCACACGCAGAGCAGATTTTGTAGTAGAAGGCAAAGTTCTGGTGGAACTCAAGGCCCTTATTGAATTAGAAGAAGTTCACAAGGCGCAGTTACTCAACTATCTTAGGGCCTATAAGCTCACAGTAGGATTACTTATCAACTTTGGCAGCAGATCACTTACTTTCAAAAGACTTGTACTATGAACCCACCACACATCCCAAAAAAAATCCGTGTAATCCCCGAATCCGTGACAATCCGTGATTCAGACAACAATGGAAGTACACAATCGACTGCAAATTGTCTGAATCACGGATTAA
>PWJP01000186.1 GCA_003559985.1 Saprospirales bacterium | reverse complement strand
TGTCCGTCAAATAGAGAAGCGGCTGTCACCAATCTCACATGGTTTTTTGGCTTGTACAATCCGTTGTTTTTCCCTGTCATAGTATCGGTTTTTTCGATGCCCGAAGATACGAATTTTCCGGTAATCAGACGGAAAATCAACAGGTGACCTGCTGAAAGTGTTTGGGTTAAGGGATTGATTGTGAGTTATGGACTATTTACATTCAATGGTTCAAGATTTTTAAGATAAATCATTGGTGAAATGGGTGTATTTAACCGAGATTATTCTCCTAAGCAGAAATGTAACCTGTACTTATGTAATCCCCATCCAAAAAAACATCCCAGGTTTCTCACCGTTAATTAAATTTGCGAGTAATCTTAATGAATGCTAAAAGTAACTGAGATGACAGGAATGTTCAGAAAACTGGCCGGTATATGTGCGGTGCTTTGTTTTTGTCTTCCCGCCCTGACTACTGCTCAGGAGGGATACCGGATGGAGGTCGATTTGCACGGATACGACAATGATACCCTTTTATTGGCTTATTATATGGGTGAGCGGCAGTTGATAAGAGACACTGCTTTTCGCTCGGACGGGGGCGTGTTTATTTTTGAGTGGGACGAACCCATTGACCCGGGTATGTACATGTTAGTGGAAATGGGTGAAATGAATTTTTTCCAACTGCTGGTGGATGAGGGAGAAAACGACCTTAGAATCTCCGCCGAGCACGGGAATATAACGGAGTCAATTGAGGTCTCTGGTTCTCCGCAAAACAGTGCTTTTTACAAATACCTGGCCTTTCTGGATGAGCAGCGAAAAAAAGCAGATAGGCTGCGGGAGGAAATGGAAGAGCTGCCCGAGGAGGATCGGGAGGCCCTTCAGGAACAGTTGACCGATATTGATGAGCAGGTGCTGAGCCACCAAAAGGAACTGGCGCAGGAGTACGGTGATAAGTTTTTCGGCGTATTCCTCAAGGCCAATATGGAGCCTGAAATGCCGGAATTTGAAGGCACGGATGAAGAAGTGAGGCGCGAGCAGTTTCGCTACTACCGGAAAAACTTTTTTGAAAATATTGACCTGACCGATGACCGGCTCTTGAGGTCGCCTGTGCTGGCCGCAAAAGTCCATCAGTACCTGGACCAGGTCGTGCCCAGACACCCCGATTCCATTAATAAAGCGGTTACGCTGATCCTGGATGAAATGGAGGAAAACCGCACCGTCTTCAGGTATTTTTTGCCCAATCTCCTAAATAAATACGCGCGTAGTAATATCATCGGAATGGATGCGGTTTACGTGCACATAATCGATACGTACTATCGCCAAGACAGGGCTCCGTGGACCAATGAAGAGCAATTAAATCAGATATTGGAACGCGCTGACCGTATGAGACCGGTTTTGATTGGAAAAAAAGCACCCGATATTACTGTGCAGGACCGGGAGGGAACCCGGGTGCGACTCCACGATCTTGATTACGAAATTACGGTTCTGTATTTTTGGAGGCCCGATTGCGGCCACTGCCGGCGCTACACACCGAGAATCATCGAGTTTTTAAATGATTTTGAGGACCAGGGCATAGGTGTGGTTACCATTTGCACGAAGTTTACCGATGAGGTGGAGACTTGCTGGGACTATGTTGACAAAACCGAAGGGGCTGAGGAGCTTTTCAATCTGGTGGATCCATTTCACCGGTCGAGGTTCAGTGTAATGTACGATGTGCGCAGCACCCCTATGATTTATATTTTGGATGCAGATAAGGAAATTCTATCGAAAAGGCTTTCCGCTGATCAGTTGTTTGATGTGGTGCCCATGTTCCTGGATGACGATGAAGAGGCAATGGAAATGCTGGAGGATGAAACCCCCACGGGCACGGGCCTGTGATTTTTTTCGGTGTTGAAATCTCGAATTTGGTCCACCTGGGAGACAGTTTCACTGAGGTTTATGGATCAACACTGGGGCTTTTACTTTTTGGAAAATAACAATGGATGAAATCCGGTATTATTAAAAAGCTCGATTTGTACATAGCGAGGCAGTTCATGGGCCCCTTTCTATCGGCTTTTTTCATTGCCCTGTTCGTATTGGTGATGCAGTTCCTGTGGGTTTACATCGACGAGATTATGGGCAAGGGCGTGGGTGCGGTGATTATTGTGGAGATGATCGCCTACATGTCTGTTTCCCTCATTCCGATGGCGTTGCCGATAGCTATTTTGCTGGCCTCGGTGATGTTGTTCGGCAACCTGGCGGAAAAATACGAGTTGGCGAGCATGAAGTCTTCGGGGATGTCGCTGATGCGCATCATGATGCCTTTGATCATTTTTTCCGTTCTGCTCTCCGGCTTTTCATTCTATTGTTCCAACAACCTGATCCCCGTCACCAATCTGAAGTTCCAGTCGCGCTTGTACGATATCAGGCAGCATCAGCCGACCCTCGCCCTTGAACCGGAGACTTTCAACTACGATTTCAGTGGCTATACGGTTCGGATAGGGGATCGATTGCCGGATGGGAGGAGCATTCGCGATGTGATGATCTACGACAATTCAGATGCCCGCTCGGGTTTGATGAAACTGGTTCGGGCCGATTCCGGTGAGATGTTCGTGACGGGCGACCGGCAAAATCTCATCATGCGGCTTTTTGACGGTGTTCAGTACCAGGACATGCAGGAGGATGGAAATACCTTCAAGCCGTTTTTGCAAACCCATTTCTCGGAGTATCAATTGGTTTTTGACATTTCGGATTTTGAATTGGAGCGCACCGATGAGGAACGCTTCAAATCCCACCGGAGGATGTTGACCGTGGGCCAGCTCAACGCTTCCATTGACAGTCTGGCCTCCCAGATGGAAGGGCTGCGAGCCAATATGTTGAAACCTCTTCTCGCACCCGGTACCCAAGCACTTGAGGACGCTTTGGAAATTGAGGAAGCGGCAGATGATACGCTCGCAGAAGAAGACCAAAGCCGCCGCACCGAAGCCGAGCAAGTGGCCCTCCAACGCGCGGCCAGTGAGCGTGCTGCAGCGGAAGGGGACGATACTACTGAATTTGTGGAAAGAGGTCCACCGGTGGAAGAACGAGCCATAGCCACCAAACAGAGGGAAATCGATTTAGATTCGGTAAAGTCTTTTATAGACCTTTTTGAAACCACCCAGCACCGCGCACTTTATTCCAGAGCAACGGGATTTCTACAGACACACGGACTTCAGGTGAATTCCAACACCCAGTCTATCAATTCCCTGGGCACCGAGTGGCGGAAACAGATTTATGAAAAACACAGAAAGTTTGCCTTTGCCGCAGTGTGCATTATTTTCCTATTTATTGGGGCTCCGATGGGAAGCATTATTAAGAAAGGGGGCTTTGGCTATCCGCTTTTGGTGGCCATCCTGTTTTTTACCGCCTATGTGATTTTATTTACGGTTTTTGATGAGATGAACGATGCCCGCTCAATCAATTCTGGGCTGGCAGCCTGGCTGGCGGAATTCATACTTTTCCCCATGGGCCTTTTCCTCACCGTTCAGGCGATGAAGGATAGAAAGATATTTGATTTTAGTGACTTTGGCAATTTGCTGATGAACCTGCTGCGTCCATTTTATAAAAAGCGGTAAAAGCGGGTGTCCGGTGTCGCTATTGGCCGGATTCAAGCTGCCTGACCCGTTCCTCCAAATCTTCAATTCGCTCTTTTAACTCCTGGATGGTGGCGTCAGGCTGTGCTTCCGCTTCGGCTTCTTCTTCCGGAGCAGGTGGTGGGGGGGCCGGTGGATCACCTGGTTTCATCTCCTTTTCATAATCTTCAGGGTCCAGGGTGTCAGCCCGGTCGGTGGTTGCAGGAGGGGCTTGTTCCACCTCGGCGGTCTCCTCGTCCCACCCCATGGTTGCTTTGAGTTCTTCCCAGGGTGAGGTCCCGGTGATAAGGGTTGCCGAAATGTAGATAACAGGCCCTGCAATCAGCAAAAAGATCAAAAAGCGGGCGCAGCCGGTGAGTTTATATTTTCGTCTCATAATGACGGATTGTAGTGATGATTTATCTCGTAAAAAACGCTGTTCATATCCTCATTCGAATCCCGGTAAC
>PWJP01000044.1 GCA_003559985.1 Saprospirales bacterium | reverse complement strand
CTCCAATAATTGCTGTGCGTATTTTTTTCATGTGATTGCGTATTTCTTTTTATCCTGGAAGTGATGAGACAATCTCTCTCTCACTTGCTTTTCATCCGATAATCAACTGTTTTCAAAAGTTCTTACATCAAAATATTCAATGCATTTCGGTCCTGTCATATCCGGTCATCGGTAAACCCTGGTAAAGTACACAATTTTTTAAAAATCAGAACCGGGCTCACGATTATTTCTCGTGTTTTTTCAGAATTTCCTCGAAAACTTTTAGAAAATGTGACAGTTCATCTTGCGAAATGGTCAGTGGAGGAACAAGGCGAATCACATTGCCGGCCGTGGCGTTGGCGATAATGTGGTGATCGAGCAATTCCATAACCAGAGGCTTTGATTCTCCTTCCACGACAACGCCCAGCATAAAGCCCTTGCCTCGCACCTCTACAATGGATTTGAATCTGTTCTTTAAATCCTCCAGTTTTCCGTTAAACCAGGCTGCTTTTTTTTCTATGTCTTTGATGAATTGATGATCATTAATTGTTTGCAAAGTAGCGATAGCAGCAGCACAGGCCAGGGGATTTCCTCCAAAAGTAGTTCCGTGGTCTCCGGGCTCGATTGCACCGGAAACCTTATCATTGCAGAGAACCGCTCCCACAGGCATTCCGCTTCCCAGGCCCTTGGCGAGGGTCAATATATCCGGCTGGACTCCAAAGTGATCTTTGGCGAACATCTTGCATGTCCGGCCTATCCCGCACTGTATTTCATCAAAAATGAGTAAGGTGCCTGTCTTGTCACAAATCTCTCTCAAACCCTTCAAAAATTCGGTTGTAGCAGGATTCACGCCTCCTTCACCCTGAATGGGTTCGACGATGACCGCAGCAGTTTTGGTGGAAATTGCCTTTTCCGCCTCTTCAAGATTGTTAAAATCGATGGGCGTAAAAGCAGTTGGAATCGGCCCGAAACCGCGTTGGTAATTCTTTTTTCCGGCTGCTATGGTGGCCAGTGTTCTACCGTGAAAGGCATTGTCCATGAAGACAATTTCCCCGGTTCGCCCTTTGCTGTGGGCGTATTTTCTGGCAATCTTAATGGCACCTTCTACAGATTCTGCACCGCTGTTTGTGAGAAAAACCCTGCTCAGCCCAGATAACTCAATCAGTTTTTCAGACAATTCCACCTGGGGTCTGCTGACGAAAAAATTAGAAATGTGCATCAATTTTTTGGACTGTTCGCTGATGGCTTTTGAGATGGCAGGGTGGCAGTGCCCAAGGTTGTTTACTGCAATTCCGGCTAGCATATCCAGGTATTTGTTTCCCTCCACATCCCAAACAGTTGCTCCTTCTCCTTTTTCAATAGCGAGGGGAAATCGCTTGAAGGTGGGAAGATAGCTCTCCAGGTCGCGCTCAAAAAGTTGCTTATTCGTAGTCTCTTTCATTAGTTTCTAATAGTTATTGTGGTTCCAATTTTCTTTTTGTCCAAAAGGCATTCGCTCAGTTGTTCCGGTTTGGTACCGTTCAGGATGCGAGCTGATCCGGCTCCATTGTTTAAAGCGATTTCACAGGACTCAACCTTGGGAATCATCCCCCCTTTGATCACTTTATTCAAAAGTCCGGGTATTTGATCGAGAAAAAGCTCACTGACAATACTGTCAATACGCTTAATGTCCCTCATGAGTCCGTCCACATCCGTTAGCACAATATAGTCATCCACATCCAGGGCTCCGGCCATGTGCCCGGCAAACATATCGGCATTGATGTTGTAATCATCGCCTTTGGAATCTGAGGCAATACAAGTGAATATGGGGAAATAGCCACCGGACAAAAGCATTTCGGGCAGGTTGGTGTCAATTTTTATCAAATCCCCCACACGGCCGATATCGACTTTTGTGATAGTTCCATCTTCGTTTTCTTCTTTGTGAAAACGCTTTGTGGCGAGGGCTGTATTTCCGTCCTTTCCCGAGAGTCCCACCGCCGGCAATCCTATGCTGTTGGATATTCTCACCAACTGTCCGTTGACATTACCCTTGAGAGCCATTTCGACAAAGGGCAATGCCTCAGGAGTTGTGATTCGATGACCGCCCGCAAACTCTGATTTGACCTGAGCCGCATCTAGCACCTCCTGAATGAAAGGACCTCCACCGTGAACCATGACTACCTGGTGACCCCGGTTTTGTATTTCTTTAATCTGCCGGAAAATAGCATATTGGAGTTCCTGATCTACCATGGCGTTACCACCGTATTTGATCAGTACCCTACGTTTATTCTGCATAATTGATTGGAGGCGGTTGTTTATTGATGTAAGCGAGGCTTTTACTGCAAAAACCACTATTTTAAACACTCTTTCCCTGCATTTGTTTAGTTCAAAAGTGTCAACTGCAAATATATTAAACTTTTTTAGAATAATAAATCCGGTTCAGTTGATTACCTTTGTGTCGCCCCATTTATTCAGGGCTTATAACAACGAGCATTAGCAAGCACAAACAAACCAATATATATTTTGAGATTCGAAGACTTTAATTTAGACCCAATGATCAATGAGGGCCTTCAGGCCATGGGTTTTGAAAAACCGACACCCATTCAGGAGAAGGCCATTCCCTTGATTATGAGTGGAGTGGACATCATAGGGTGTGCACAGACAGGTACGGGGAAGACAGCTGCATTTATTCTGCCGGTACTTCACCACCTTTTGCAAAACCCCACCAAAGGAGTAAATACCATCATATTGGCACCCACAAGGGAGTTGGCCATGCAGATCGATCAGCAGATAGAGGGTTTTTCTTACTTTACCAATGCGAGTTCCATCGCTGTTTACGGAGGTGGTGACGGGCAGGATTACGTCAGACAAAAACGCGCCCTGAAAACCGGTGCCGATATTATAATTGCGACCCCTGGGAGATTGATCAGTTTGATAGGGAGTAAGGAGGTGGATCTCTCCCAACTCAATCACCTGATACTTGATGAGGCAGACCGAATGCTCGATATGGGTTTTCACGACGACATCATGAAAATTATATCGGCCCTTCCCAAAAAGCGACAAACCTTGCTGTTCTCTGCCACCATGCCGCCCAATATTAGGAAATTGGCTAAGGGAATAATGGGTTCCTACGAGGAGATTAGTATCAAGATTTCCAAACCGGCTGAGGGCATTGATCAGCGCGCTATCATGGCTCATGACCCTCAAAAAGAGGCTTTGCTCACTGAGGTTTTGAAGAATGACGATTTCCAAAGTGTGATCGTCTTTGCATCCACAAGAGAAAAGGTTAAAAACATCGCGCGAACCCTCAAGAAAAGGGGCGATAAAGTACAGGATTTTCACTCTGACCTTGACCAAAGCGAAAGGGAGAAAATCATGCAGCAGTTTAAAGCCAGGAATCTCAGGGTGCTCATTGGGACGGATATTTTGTCACGGGGAATTGATGTGGAGGGCATTGATCTGGTGGTGAATTTCGATGTGCCACCCGACCCGGAGGACTATGTGCACCGAATTGGGAGAACTGCCCGGGCCAGTAAAACCGGAACTGCTATCACTTTTATCAACCCCAGGGACATCCCAAAATTCAGGCAGATTGAGAAACTCATTGAAAAGGAACTAAAGAAAGAACAGCCCCCCTCAGAACTCGGAGAAGGTCCTCAGTACAGATCTGCCGGGAGGAACAGGGGAGGAGGTAAAGGCGGAAAGCGCCACGGCCGCAGGAGCAGTAGAAATCCAAAGGGGAAGCGACGTGGAGGTAGTTTTAGATCCGGAAAAAAATCCGGTGGTGGCTCCAGAAGGGGTGGTGGAAGTAACCGAAAATCCCGCTAGATGACACCAGGACTTGACAATTGGCAGGTTAAGCTTTAAGAAGATTCTCCTCATTGGTAGCAGCTCTCTGGCGAGGCAATAATTTTAAGACCTGTTTGTTTAGGAAACGGTTAAAGAGACCATAATTAGATAAGAGATTTTTACAGTTGAGGGTCGATGCCAACTGCCAATGATAGGCAACCGGGCCGACCCATTTTAAAATTAGTGGTATTGAAAACCAAGGAATTAAAGAGTGGCAAAGTCAATGTGATCACCCTGG
>PWJP01000243.1 GCA_003559985.1 Saprospirales bacterium | reverse complement strand
CGGGAAATGCAGATCAGGTTGCTGATATTCTCGGGTATTGCAATGAAAACAAGATACCTGTCACTGCCCGTGGAGGCGGCACAGGGCTTTCAGGAGGAGCCATTCCGGTTTTTGGAGGTGTGTGCCTGTCGGCAAAAAGGCTCAACAAAATACTCGAGATAGACGAAGACAATTTTCAGGTGGTCACCCAGCCCGGGGTGATTACCGAGGTGTTGCAAAATGCGGTAAAGGAAAAGGGGCTGTACTATCCGCCCGATCCGGCAAGTCGCGGCACCTGTTACATCGGAGGGAATATTGCGGAAAACTCCGGTGGGCCGCGGGCTGTAAAATACGGAGTGGTAAGTGATTACGTGCTCAATCTGGAAGTAGTGCTTCCATCTGGCGAGATCATCCGCACCGGAGCCAATGTTTTGAAAAATGCCACGGGTTACAATTTGACACAGTTGATCGTCGGTAGCGAGGGGACCCTGGGCTTTGTCACAGAAATTGTCCTAAAGCTCCTGCCCCACCCCAAACACGACAAACTACTGTTGGTGCCCTTCAAGGACTCACTTAAAGCCGCTGAGGCCGTAGCGGAAATAGCCAAATCCGGCATATCTCCCTCTGCCCTGGAATTCATGGACAGAGATGCCGTTTTCCTTGGGCTGAAATACGCAGACGAAAAGGTTTTTGAGTTGGAAGAGGACGACGAGGCCCACCTCATTGTGGAAGTGGATGGGAACGATCCCGCCCAATTGGACTGCGAGATAGAGACCATCTACCACATTCTTCAATCCTACCCCACCGGAGAAATGCTCTACGCGGGCAGCAGCGCGGAAAAAGAGAAAATTTGGAAGATGAGGCGCAGTGTCGGAGAGGCTGTCAAAAGGGAATCCATTTATAAAGAGGAGGATACAGTGGTGCCCAGATTCCAACTACCCAACCTGCTCGCATTTGTAAAAAAACTAGGACGAGAATACGGATTTCGTTCTGCCTGCTACGGACACGCCGGGGATGGGAACCTGCACGTCAACATCCTCAAAGGGGAAATGTCTGATGAAAAATGGCGCCATGAATTGCCACTGGCGATCAGGGAATTGTTCAAAGAAGTAAAATCACTAGGAGGAACCATTTCAGGGGAACACGGAATCGGAATGGTTCAAAAAGATTATATGGACATTGTATTCAGCCCGGTTGAAATGGAATTGATGCAGTCGATCAAAAGAGTTTTTGACCCCAATGGCATTATGAATCCGGGTAAAATTTTTCCCGACAAGATTTTCAAACCGGATGCCGACCGACCGGACCCTGTCAGGATGTAAATACCCACATTTTTTTATCCCCCGGAAAGGCTTACCTTAGCACGTTCATCAGGCAATCTTAAAATGCAGAAAGCGATCAGACAATTTATACCCAATGGACTGACACTCGCCAATTTGATGGCAGGGGCAGCCGGTATTTTATTGATCATTCAGGACATGCCTCACTGGGCGTTTTTGTGTCTTCTCATCGGTTTGCTGGCTGATTTTTTTGATGGATTTGCTGCGAAAATGCTCAAAGTCAGCAGTCCGCTCGGTGTGCAGCTCGATTCGCTGGCAGACCTTATCACCTTTGGATTGATGCCGGTAGTACTTTACTTTTACCTCTCCACTGAGGTGGGTGCCTCAAGCACTTTGGCGGGCGTAGCAGTCTTGTTTTTTGCATCCTGTGCAGCATACCGGCTCGGGCGTTTCAATGTAGCCGATCACCCCGGGCCCGACTTTTCCGGTCTGCCCACGCCAGCTTCCGGGCTAACCGTAATGGCCATTTGCTGGAACATCTCGCGGCCAGATACCATCAACTGGTTGGAAATTCAGCCAGGAGTGACTACCTCTGTGGTGGTTTTAGTACTCGGCATTCTCATGGTGTCAAACATCAAGTTTTTGTCCTTGAAATTCACCAATTACCGGTTTCGGGATAATATCCTCAAGTACGCCATACTGGGTGGTTCACTAATTTTAATAATCGCACTGTGGCTCGATGCCGTTTTGCCGATCGTCATTTGGTACTTCGCCCTTTCGGTAGTATCCAATTTTGTCCCCTCAAGAAAGCACGAACAACCCAAAGATTAAACCGGGACAGTTTATTTTGCGTAAATTTGCGTTCAGAAAACAACTTTTGAATCTACATCATGCAACAATACAAAGCATCAGTTAAGATCATGCCCCATCGGGAGTTATTGGACCCGCAGGGAAAAACAGTGGGGAACAACCTCAAAAATCTTGAAATTCACTCAGTGGAAGACGTGAGGATCGGGAAGTTTATCGAATTGACCCTGGGAGCAAAGAGCGAAGAAGAGGCCAGGGAGAAGGTTGAAAAAGCGTGCAAAAAATTGCTGGCCAACCTCATCATGGAGCAATATGAGTACGAGCTGAAAGAAGTGTAATCTCTGATAAAAGCGCCATGCTTTACCTCATCTCCACTCCTATTGGTAACCTGGAGGATATCAGCCCCAGGGCGGTCAGAACACTGGGCGAGGTGGACTACCTGCTGGTGGAAGACAGTCGCGTGACGGGCAATTTGCTCAAAAAACTGGAGATTGATCAAAGGATGGTTCCCTTTCACGCACACAATGAGCACAAAAAATTAGACTCCATACTGGGAGATTTACAGGCCGGTAAAAAGATAGGGCTGGTCTCCGATGCTGGCTCCCCCGGCATTTCAGATCCCGGATTTCTTCTGGTTCGCGCTTGCAGACAATCTGGTTTACAGGTAACGGCCATCCCCGGTGCAACTGCCGTCATTACCGCCTTGAGTATTTCGGGCATTCCATGTGACAGGTATTATTTTGAGGGCTTTTTACCACATAAAAAAGGCAGAAAAAAGCGACTGGAGTTTTTAGCCCAACTACCGGAAACTTTTGTACTGTTTGAATCTCCCTACCGGGTCAAAAAATGCCTGAAGGAATTGACGGACCACTGTGGCCCGACTCGATTGGCGGCCATTTGCAGGGAACTCACAAAAATGCACGAAGAAGTGCTGTACGGAGAACTGTCAGAACTCGCTGCAATCTACGAGAATCAGAAAGAACCCAGGGGTGAATTCGTTTTGGTGGTGGAAGGAAACAAGGACTAAAAACCATTCCAGTCCTTGAACCATCATTCGTAAATGGCAACCTCCCTGAATCCCGGTTTCACCACACCGCGTATCATTCCGTTGGTGTTAAATGGCATGGAATAATTGCCATGCCGGTCCACTGCAATCAATCCACCCGAACCACCTGCCTCAACCAATTTTTCATGGATAATATAAGTGGCTGCAGAGTCCAGGGAGATGCCGCGATATTTTACCAGCGTATTTAAATCGTGCGCCACAGCATAGCGGATAAAGTACTCTCCGTGTCCGGTACAGGAAACGGCCACCCCATCATTGTCTGCATAGGTTCCGGCCCCTATTATGGGCGAGTCACCTATCCTTCCAAAACGCTTGTTGGTCATTCCACCCGTGGAAGTCCCCGCATAGAGATTGCCCGATGCATCCAGGACGGCCACTCCGACCGTTCCCATCGTATCTTCCATCATTCTCTGCGCTTCACTTTCACGGGCTCGCAACATGGAATTGTAGCGGTCTTCTGTAAAAAAGTAGGAGTTATCGACAATTTCGCAGCCAACTGATGCAGCAAATTGATCAGCCCCTCTTCCTGTTAAGAGCACATGTGGCGACTGTTTCATTACCCTACGAGCAGCAACAATGGGATTCTTTACGGTGGTGACCCCACCGACCGCTCCGGCATCCATGTCTTTTCCCGACATAATACTCGCATCCAATTCATTGACGCCCTCATTGGTAAAAACCGCTCCTTTCCCGGCATTGAAAATCGGATTGTCTTCCAGTAGAGAAATAACCTCCACCACAGCATCCAATCCACTGCCTCCGTTTGCCAGTATTTCCTCGCCGATGTCCAACGCCTCTTCGATGGCATTAAAGTACTCTTCCTTTCTACCTTCCGGCAGGTCATGCAGTGCAAAAACACCGGCTCCTCCATGCACAACCATAACGTATTCCGGGACCTCCATTTTGTCTTCCTCAT
>PWJP01000204.1 GCA_003559985.1 Saprospirales bacterium | reverse complement strand
CTTGAACCTCCAATCTTGGGAATGATCGCCAGTAGTTGGTTCGATCGTCCAGCATATGAACCATAGCATTGTCTATCCGCGCATGAGCTATTGGTTTTGTCTGCCAACGTTGAACCGGATAATGCTTGCGAACGTAAGGATTGAAGTCTACAAGTACCCAATCATTCTCAAAGTCCCAATTGGTAAAACTATCTTCCTGAAGCATCTCAACAGTAGTTAAACCTGCCCCACCGGCTGATGTTGCCTGACCGGAAGACTCAATATCCCAGTAGGAGTTGGTAGTTGTCGCATCTGAACTTTGAATTCCAGTGAGACCACCAATATTCCCTGGTCCATTTACTATGCCGGTACTGTAACTATATTTTATTGAAGCTTCCAATATATTCCTCCCGACAAGACCGCCTGTACCACCCGACCCGTGTGACGTTACGTTAGATGTACTATAACTATATTTTACGGTCGAATTTTGCATTTTATTAAGGCCAACTAGGCCTCCAACTTTATGTTGCCCTTCTACATTACCAGAACTGTAACTGTAAGCTATGGTTGCTCCTTCTGAGTTTTCTCCCACTAGACCACCAATATATTGGTAACCTTCTACATTGCCCGAACTATAGCAATTGGTAATAACAGCTTGATTATAACTATGGCCAACAAAACCACCAATGGTAGTTCCATTAGGAGGCCCAGTAACATCACCTGTACTGTAACTATTACTTATTGACGAATTACTATTATTTCCAACAAAACCTCCAGTTTTTAGGTTTCTACCCCCTCCATCACAACTTGCGGTAACATTTCCAGTACTAGAGCTAAATGATATTAAGGAGTTAGATCTAATATCACCAATCAATCCGCCAAGAAAATGAGATCCTATCACATCACCTGTACTATGGCAGGAAATGATGCCTGAATTAACCATAAGACCAACAAGACCACCTGCTGTTATTAAGTGAGTATTTTCAATGTGACAGGAACTATGACTTTCTTCTGTAATTGAGTTTTCCATAGCTCCAATCATACCACCAACCATGTCTAAACCAATAACATTCCCACCACTATGGCTGTTATATACATGCGAGAGAACAGAACGACCGACTAAACCACCTATATATAATTCACCGGCAGTCATCCCGTCTGTTGAACAATTGAACACAGTCGTTGTTTCCATGAGTCCAATTAAACTACCAACTTGATTACGGCCTTCAACATTTACTTTTGCTAAATTCAGATCAGAGATATATGCTCCTGCTGTTACACCGAATAAACCTTGATTATTCTTATATCTGTCAATAGTCAAATTCTCTATCATATAATTGTTACCGTCATAAGATCCGCAATATGGTGAGTTTAAACATCCAATCGGTAACCATCCTTCTCCTTCATTCCATGGAGCAACACCTAAGTCGATATTTGCTGTCTGGATAAAGTGATCGGATGGCTTTCTCCTAACATTATTCAGATGTTCTGCTGTTGAGACCTGATACGGATCTTGTTCAGTTCCTTCACCACCGGCAAATTCGATGTTCTGATATCCCAAATAGGGATAACCGCTGTTAATCTGGTAATTAGGGTCTTCACGCCATACATAAACCATATCCCACTCTTCAAAAGTATGAAGATCATAGGGATAGGTCATCTGACCGGTACTACGTCCATAGCCACCGGCTGAGGAGTGTTGACCGGATGTTTGGGTATTCCAGTAACTGTTGGTTACTGACCCATAATTAGTACCGATCAACCCACCGGTACTGGTATTGCCGGTAACTTGACCAAGAGCATAACAGTGGATAATATCTCCGTTATTACTCCCAACCAAGCCGCCAACAAATTGTTGCCCCGAAACAGATGCGATTGAATAACTGTTCTCAATCGAACCTATATTCTCTCCGGTTATACCTCCTACATGGAGTTGTCCGGTTACAGAAACATCAGCAATTGAATCAATTACTTCTCCTTCATTGTAACCAACCAAACCTCCAATTTGATCGGTTCCGCTAACTGTTCCATTAGCTGATGAATGTAACACCAACCCCGCATTATAGCCTACAAGTGAGGCAACTGAATCATTTCCATGTACTTGGGCATCCATTAATCGAACTCTTATAAGAGTGCCCGATTGATCAGCAAACAGTCCGACATGGGTTCCATTGCCTGTTATCGACAGGTCATGAATCCCATAATAGTTCCCGTCGTAAACTCCTGAAAAATTTTCAATTGGTGTCCAATTTCCCCAAGCAGATAAATCAATATCTGCAACTTGGACGAAACTACTGTCCGGATAATTCCGGACATTATCTAAATCCCCGGCAGTTTCAATTAACCAGGGATCGGATATACTTCCTCTACCACTCCTGAATTGAGCGTACAGGGGAGTTCCTATACTTATACATATTGATAATGTAATTAGTATAACTAAATAATATTTCGTCCGTTCCATAAATCCTCCAAATTATTTTATGTTATTTTTCACCTCCTCCTTAGAATGCCTTGGTATCCGCATAGCTTAAATCGATGCTTCCCCTAAAAAGTATATTAAGCTATGCGGATAGTGAATGAAGCGATTTATCCTACAAACAAGTAGCCTCCTTTTGAAATACCTATGTAAGATAAGATTCGCTGATAAGTATAGAAAAACACAACAACTAAACTCATACTTACTTATTTCTATGGATACACTTATTACACAAACAGTATATATTGGGGTGGCTATTATACATACAAACATATGAACAGTCCTAACTCATAGATCACTAATTGTTGTTGTAACAATATCATTCTAACACTCACTTCGATAATCATATCCCAATTATATGTTATTACCCCAAATTAAACGTTCGCAACACAACATGCTGTAATGGTATCAAGTTACATATTAACTTTAACCGGTTCAATTTCTTAACCATTGTTATCCTCCCTTGAAATCTACCTTAATATGGCAGATAAACGCCATCTATTACCGAATAATAATCCTGCGAGATTTTAGCATTTTCATTATAAGCTCCATTTACTTTTTTCTCTCATATATATAGAGAGAAAAAGGTCAAAAATTTCTACTCACACCATTCAAACCCTTTACCGGTACGGGTTAAAGGCAGTTTTGTTTTTTCAAAAAAAGAGCGAAATTGTGTTGTAATATGCTGGCATACTGCAATATACAGCATAATTGATTGAGCTTGTGCTTTGCAACTTTGGCGTAATATTTTTTTTCAGAGCTATTCCGTATATTGCTAATACACAGTATTATAGGGAATGCAAAAAAAAATAAAAAAATTCACCGAAGTGTTATTCTTTGATGATAAACTGGAAAATTATTAGCCGATCTTTATCGAAATATGCCGGTAATAATGTGGTAAAATTTACACCAACATTTGAGACACTACTCTTATCTTTCCGGTAGGGTCTCTCTGCCTAAAATCACGATATATGATTTTTAAAGATCAATTATTGTCATTATCTCTGTAGCTCTGCAGTTAAGCTAATCTCGCCGTTTCCAATAACAAGATATCGCTATTTTGCAAAACACTTTAGTAATTATTTATTTCTCATTGACACGTAGCGTTTACGCTTCGCGTCTATTCTTGCTTCAACTCCTCGCCACTGCGCTCCTTAGGAAGTCGAATGCAAGGCGCTTAGCATCCTCTAATCCCTAAACAAAGACGCATCGCGTCTTTACACATTAAAACAAGTATTCTTCCACTCTCGCGCAGAGACAATTCTTCATTCTTCATTTTTCATTCTTCATTGACGCGAAGCGCCTACGCTTCGCGCCTACTTTATAAACGTTGCTCTTCCGCTAGCTACCAGTCTTTCATTAAAATGCAGGTTATACATATAGAAGCCGGTGGCTACATATCTGCCACGCTCATCTTTCCCGTCCCAAAAGACATTATGTTCACCTTTAGGGATATGAGCATCAAAAACACGCTTAACAAACTGTCCTTTGAGATTATAGATTTCAATAGTCACCTTCCCATTATCGGGAAGAGTGAAGTTGATATTGGTTCCCGTACTGCTTCGAGTCTGTCCTGCCTGCCGATTAGAGTGCAGAT
>PWJP01000003.1 GCA_003559985.1 Saprospirales bacterium | reverse complement strand
CATGTTCTTTAGCTTTGCCTACGCTCTCTTTCACCTCCCAATTTATCTCCACTACTTTTTCCTGTCCGTTCAGCACCAACTTGCTCACCAACGAGTCACCCACTACAATTTTATAATCCAGGTTGGGCAGCGGTGTAGGTTCTTCCTCATCCACAATCAGCGAAAGCCAAAAGCGCAACCGGGCAATGTCCACGGCCCCTTTTTCAATATCCACCCCGTAAATGGAGTTCTGGATGATCTGCTTTTTCACTTCAGCCGGGTGCCAGTCATCATCGGGCAGTTCCCAAATATGCATTACTTCATCCGGCTGAAGATGATGAAATGTTTCTACTGCTTGGTAAATTTCCTGTAGTATTCCCATAGGAAAAGCCCCTGAGCCAATGGCCGGGTCACAAACCTTAACCTTTCTCAAAGCCTCTAAGATTTCAGACACATAATTAGTTAAAGCATGTCCTTCCTGATTCTTAATAAAGTTTTCTAAATGCCCCCGCATTTCCTCTTTCTCCGTGTCCTCCGTGTCCTCAGTGGTTAGTTCAGTAAGCAAATACTCAATCAAACTTTCCTGGCACATGTAGTGCACAATGGGCTTGGGCGTGTAGTACGCTCCCTTGTCTTTGTTATCCTCCAGCAAGTTCTCAAATATGTGCCCCAACATCTCCGGGTCCACCGCAATGGTATGGTCACCGGGACTGTCTTCATGAATGGTAAAATTATAGGCACTCAGAAAATCGAGGAAACCGCGTTTAACCTCATTGGTATATCTGTCTTCCTCTTTTTCTGCCTTTTCGGGGTTATGAAACAGCCATGCAGGTAAAGTGAAATTTTCCAGATTTTGATCTACTTCATCCATTTCGAATAGGCCCCCATTCAAAAATGGAATATTTACGAAAGATTCATCAGGCATTTCAAAATTCTCAGAAGAGTCTGTATTCAAACCTTCAAAAAAGAGCTTTCTCAGCCATGTATGGTAAAAAAGATCTGCCTCTCCGTTTACATTAGCCTTATCAAACAAGGTTTGAATAAACTGAGGGTCATTGCCAAGCCAACCTTTTTTCTGAACAAAATATAAGAACACAATTCGGCCAAGAAGTTTCTTGACGAAGTTTCGGGCAGTTCTTTTATAATCTTCTGAATTTATTTTAAAAAATTGGGGACAGGCATTACCCTGATGTTTATGTGGATAATCCTTTTCTCCATTACTTGTATAAACGGTACCGGTAATGTAGCCTACAAATTTATCATACTGATGTTTGTATTCGTAAAAAAAAGCTTTAGAGACTTTTTGTACGGAAAATGCTTTCAATACTGTCTCCAGAGTATTGCCACTTCCTTTTTTAACAACATCTAAGAGTTGCTCTGCTGCTGTTTTACAGGATTCGTTAGGACCTAATTCATACGTGTACCTTTTGGGATTGGTTTGTTCTTTAACCAGTTCTCCATCTTCACTTAGTTCATATCGCTCAGAATAAAAGGTAAGTCGCCAATCTTCCTGATGCTTACCATGATATACAATCAAAGCTCCATCAATATCCGTACTTGAAACTTCTGAAGTAACTAAATCTCGAAGACCAACCTTATTTCTGGTTAAATCAACCTTGCCAGGTATTAACTCAACTTCAAGAAATAGCAAAGTTTCATAGCCTAACTCTACTTCCCCAAACTTTATAATATCCTTCGTTATTTCTTTCTGATTCTTTCGGGTCTTTTGAACACTTCGATCCTGTGCATAAAAATTGGCTGCAGGAAACATCTCCAGCAACACCTCTTTCCATCTGTCCCGATTGTAGTTGGCTCTTAGCTTTTGTTGCAGCTCTTGTTTAGTCATAATCAATGTTCTGTACGATTAAACGGTAAATGATTCCGAAATGATAATTTGTGGCTCCAGCGGTGAATTCGATCGTTCTTCCTGTTCCGGTTCAAATTCCGATCTACCATTTTCCAGCAGCGGATAAGAATTCAGAATCTTGATCAGTTGCTGATGAAATTCCGATCCCTTCAAATCCTTCACCTTTTTAAACAGTTTATTCACTTCCCGCGGCAACTTCTGAAATTTCCCCACAGCAACAGCTTCGCGTGCTTTTTTGAGAAGTTCTTTGTCATCTTCCGAAGCAAACTCCGTGTTGAACTGCATCTTCAAAATACCAATCGCTTTCTTTTCGTTTGGCCCCAATTTATTCCCGGAAGATGTTTCCAATGCACGTTTTTGGAGCCCTTCTTTAAACGATTGCACCGCAGAACTTACCTGCTCGTGGTGTTGGTCGTGCAGCATGGTTCCTTTTTCCGTGACTTTTGCTTCAAACAACCGGGCCGCTTCTACAAAGGTGAGCTCTTCCAGTTCGCCCTTCGCATCAATATAATAGAACGCGTCCCGTTTCTCGTTTTTCAGATAGGTAAGTGTGCTGAGCTTCCGGGTTTTATCCTTGCGTCCGGTACGGGCTCTCAGCGGAACGGATGATCGAATTTTGTTGTAGGTATCCGGATCTTCATCCCGCAAGCGCCGGAGGAAATTCAGGTACACCAGGCGCTCATCCCGTTCCTCTTCCGGAACCCGCTCAAAGAGCCCAAACGAATCGTACTCTTCCTCGCTGGAATAGATCTGACTGTCTTCCCCCAGTGCGGTATGAAAAGCCTGGAGTTTCAAAAACGCTTTCTGATTAAGATCGATCTCGCTATCGGCTTCCTGTGTGGGATAGAAATTAAAGATGTGAATACAGTCAGATTGAGTACCCACGCGGTTCACCCGTCCAATGCGCTGCATTAGCTTGGTGGAGTTCCATGGGATGTCGTAATTCACAATTACGTTCGATCGGTGTAGGTTTACCCCTTCGGCCAGTACTTCTGTGGTAATAACAATATTATATTCATCCTTTTGCTCCGTAATCGGAATGTTGGCATCAAAGTTTTCACGAATCAGCGGAGCGCGATCTTTTTGATTGTCGCCATCTACCGTAAGTACCTTCTCAATACCATGTTCTTCCATTTTATTGGAGAGATAATCAATGGTCTCCTTCGATTCTGAAAACACCACCAGCTTTTGCTGATCATTTAGTTCACTGTTCATGAACGTTGTCTTCAGCTCGTCTAAAAAAGTGTCCAGCTTAGGATCGTAGGTAATGGTACTCCAGCGCTTTGTTAAATCATCCAGAATCTCCTGATCGTTTTTTACGCCCGGTTTATAACGCTCGTCAAAATCGTCAATTTCAAAAACCAATATATCTGTCTCATCTTCCGGATCGTTGAGCATCTGTTCCAGCTCATCCTCTGTTTTATCGTTTTGGTTGAGGATGTAATCTGCAATGTCCAGCTTGGGTGCGATATAAACCTTTCCATTTTCCAGCATTTTCAGCATAGCCGAATTGTTTCGCCGGTACCGCTCCAGTGATTTATGGAAGGCATAAAAACTGCTATCCAGTCGCTTAACCAGAAGACTCTTCATCAAAATTGCCAACTGATCGGAGATCACCTCCGCCTGGTTATTGAAAAACTTTTCCTGAGCTTCTTTCGGCAAAAACCGGATAGCTTGGTAACGATAATATTTGAGTCCTGTACTCGTAAACTTAAGCAGCTGCATTGTTTTATCGTACAGCTCGTTCAATATTGGATCGAGCTGATAGAGTACGGGTTTGGGAGGTTTTATATCAGGAAACGTCATTCCCTGCTCTGCCATATCTTTTCGATACTCGTCCGTTTTCATGATATCAGTACGGGTACGACGGACAATAATCGGCTCCAATATCTTATTCCGAATAATTTCGTAGATCTTTTTAACCCCCCTCTTGATCTTCTCGTTGTCGCGCTCCTTCTTGAGCTTTTTATATTCGTCAATTAAAGGGCGGAAAAAACTCTGCAGGTTTTTGACTTCAATCGTAGAATCTTTAGCATCCTGAAACAGATACAAAAGATTACGAATATCCTGCGGTTTGTTATTTAAAGGTGTGGCCGTAACCAATATCACTTTTTTATCTCTGCTCCCATCCGTTCCAGGTCGTTTACGCGGTGTTTTACATAGCTTCTGCAATTCCGTGAACATCTGGGCTTCATCACTGCGAAACTTGTGGGCCTCATCCACAATGATCAGGTCGTAATCTTCAGGATATCGTATTTTGTGAAGGCTCCCATTT